>NZ_CABTJS010000005.1:0-28685 GCF_902485085.1 uncultured Kluyvera sp. | reverse complement strand
AATGCCTGCAGACGTTTTTTGGAACCTTCAACAACCCATACTTTCACTTCCACGGTATCACCCGGACGGAAGGAAGGTACGTCCTGCTTCATCTGTTCTTGTTCAAGTTGCTTAATAATGTTGCTCATAATTTAATCTCTTATCCTGGGTAAACTGATATTTGGGGGTCTCAGACCAGCCCATCATGTTTATGTTGCTGTTGTGCGTGTTCCTGTTTGAACTCCGCCAGCAACCTTGCTTGCTCTTCAGTCAGAGCCAGGTTTTCCAGAAGTTCAGGTCTTCTAAGCCAGGAGCGGCCCAGCGACTGTTTCAAACGCCAGCGACGTATCTCAGCATGGTTTCCCGACAGCAGAACTGGCGGTACCTCCATCCCTTCTAACACTTCAGGGCGAG
The DNA here is from genome assembly GCF_902485085.1 of uncultured Kluyvera sp. NCBI lineage: Bacteria > Pseudomonadati > Pseudomonadota > Gammaproteobacteria > Enterobacterales > Enterobacteriaceae > Kluyvera > uncultured Kluyvera sp. The sequence continues at coordinate 28,292 of NZ_CABTJS010000005.1, read as the reverse complement.
TATAGTGTGGGCAGTCCAGCAATCCATCAGCAAACGAATCTTCGAATGCTGAAGCCTCATGACCCAGTACACCCGGAATAAACCGGGAAACGGAGTCGATCAGCGTCATTGCCGGTAACTCACCACCGCTGAGAACGTAATCGCCGATAGACCATTCTTCGTCAATCTCGGTCTGAATCACGCGCTCATCTATGCCTTCGTAGCGACCACATACCAGAATCAGCTTTTGATTCGTGGCCAGTTCGCTGACGCCCGCTTGATCAAGCTTGCGTCCCTGAGGTGACAGATAAATCACCTTCGCGCCTTCACCTGCCGCGGCTTTTGCTGCATGAATGGCGTCCCGTAAAGGTTGCACCATCATTAACATCCCCGGTCCGCCGCCGTAAGGACGATCGTCCACGGTACGGTGCCGGTCATGCGTGAAGTCGCGTGGACTCCAGCTTTGGATGTTCAGCAGGCCATTTTTAACTGCCCGGCCAGTTACCCCGTAATCGGTAATTGCGCGGAACATTTCAGGAAACAGGCTAATTATGCCAATCCACATAGCGCCGTCTTTTACCGTTTATCCGGTGGTTTAAAAACCAGGATCCCAATCTACTTCGATAGTACGAGTAGCGAGATCGACTTTCTTGATAACCTGCCCATCGAGGAACGGAACCAACCGCTCCTTGATGCCAAATGCATCTTTCAGGTTTGCCTTAATGACGAGAACGTCATTCGACCCGGTTTCCATCATATCGATGACTTTACCGAGACCGTAGCCTTCAGTGGTTACTACCTGGCAGCCCATCAGGTCTTTCCAGTAATAGCTTCCATCTTCCAGCGCCGGCAGCTGCGAAGAATCCACGATAATTTCGCAGTTCGTCAGCAGATTCGCGGCATCGCGATCGTCAACGCCTTTCAGCTTAATGACGATATCCTGATTGTGGTAGCGCCAGCTTTCCAGCTCAACGGTCTGCCACTGACCCGCCTTCTGGATTAACCAGGGCTGATAGTCAAAAATGCTTTCGGCGTCTTCGGTGGAGGAAAACACTCTGAGCCAACCACGGATACCGTAGGAAGAACCCATTTTCCCCAATACGATCGGATCAACAGGTGCTTGTGCGGTGTGTTGCTTGCTCATCATGACCACCGTGACAGATTAAGCTGCTTTCTTAGCTTCTTTGATCAGCGCAGATACGCGATCAGAGATAGTTGCGCCCTGGCCAACCCAGTGCTCGATGCGATCCAGGTCCAGACGGGTGCTTTCTTCAGTCGCAGAAGCGATTGGGTTGAAGAAACCAACGCGCTCGATGAAGCGACCGTTACGTGCGTTACGGCTGTCAGTAACAACAACCTGGTAGAACGGACGCTTTTTAGCGCCGTGACGTGCTAAACGAATAGTTACCATAACATCCTCTTGTGTGAATAGAACAACCGGGCCCCATCGAGGGAGGGGGCCCGGTGTCATATTAAAAGCCCGAAAATTTTACTCATTTTTGGGGGAATTGCAATCAACATCTGCCTTTTACCGCACGATAACCAGGGCGTTATCGTAATAGGCAGCGTGAAGTCGACGTATTTGTCAGTATAGAAGTGCGCGACCCTTTGGTCAGCGCACTTCCAAAGAGGGATTAACGGCCAGGGAATCCTGGCGGCATCATACCTTTCATGCCGCGCATCATTTTCATCATGCCGCCTTTCGACTTCATCTTCTTCATCATGCGCTGCATGTCGTCAAACTGCTTCAGCAGACGGTTCACGTCCTGCACCTGCAGGCCACAGCCCTGAGCGATACGACGCTTGCGGGAGCCCTTGATGATTTCAGGCTTCGCGCGTTCTTTCAGCGTCATCGAGTTGATGATAGCCTCCATACGCACCAGCACTTTGTCATCCATCTGAGATTTGACGTTATCAGGGATCTGACCCATGCCCGGCAGCTTGCCCATCAGGCTTGCCATGCCGCCCATGTTTTTCATCTGCTTGAGCTGCTCTAAGAAGTCGTTGAGGTCGAAACCGTCGCCCTTCTTCAGCTTCGTTGCCAACTTCTCAGCCTGCGCACGGTCAACCTTGCTCTCGATATCTTCGATAAGCGACAGCACGTCGCCCATGCCGAGGATACGGGAAGCGATACGATCCGGGTGGAACGGCTCCAGCGCTTCGGTTTTTTCGCCGACGCCGAGGAATTTAATTGGCTTACCGGTAATGTGACGAATAGAGAGCGCCGCACCGCCGCGCGCATCACCGTCGACCTTGGTCAGCACCACGCCGGTCAGCGGCAGCGCTTCGTTAAAGGCCTTGGCGGTATTCGCCGCATCCTGGCCGGTCATGGCATCGACCACAAACAGGGTTTCAACCGGCTTAATCGCCGCGTGAACCTGTTTGATTTCGTCCATCATCGCTTCGTCAACGTGCAGACGACCGGCGGTATCCACCAGCAGCACGTCGTAGAATTTCAACTTCGCTTCTTTCAGCGCCGCGTTAACGATATCGATAGGCTTCTGGCCAACGTCAGACGGGAAGAAGTCCACGCCAACCTGCTCAGCCAGGGTTTCCAGCTGTTTGATCGCCGCCGGGCGATAAACGTCGGCAGAAACGACCAGCACTTTCTTCTTGTGCTTCTCGCGCAGGAATTTACCCAGCTTACCGACGCTAGTCGTTTTACCCGCACCCTGCAGGCCCGCCATCAGCACTACGGCCGGTGGCTGCGCCGCCAGGTTGAGCGTCTCGTTCTCTTCGCCCATCGCCGAAACCAGTTCGCTACGAACGATTTTGACGAACTCCTGACCCGGGGTCAGGCTCTTGTTAACTTCGTGACCAACCGCTTTTTCTTTTACGCGATTGATAAAATCACGCACTACCGGCAGCGCAACGTCAGCCTCCAGCAGCGCCATGCGCACTTCGCGCAGCGTCTCTTTTACGTTGTCTTCAGTAAGGCGTCCACGGCCACTGATATTGCGCAGCGTGCGCGACAAACGATCGGTTAAATTATCAAACATTGTCTCTCGCCTGGGGTGGAAACGTGAGTCGCTAGCGCGACAAAAAAACGAAAATTTGCCGGAGTATAACACGACACCGGGGGAGTTGTGATGCTGCGGTTAGCGCTGTATCACGTTACGCCATTCACATCATCCTTCACGCAGGATCTGCGCCTTGATACAACTCGAATGATTTTGCGTATATACTGCATCTCTTTCTTCTATTTGACGACTGCCGACACTTTATGCCTGTTTTTGCCCTGCTCGCGCTTGTTGCCTACTCCATCAGCCTGGCGCTGATCATTCCCGGCCTGCTGCAAAAAAACAGCGGCTGGCGGCGTATGGCGATTTTTTCTGCCACCGTTGCGCTGGTGTGCCATGCGTTTGCGCTGGAAGCCCGTATTCTGCCGGGCGGTGAAAGCGGGCAGAATCTCAGCCTGTTGAACGTCGGCTCGCTGGTGAGCCTGATGATCTGTACGGTGATGACCATCGTCGCCTCGCGAAACCGCGGCTGGCTGCTGCTGCCTATCGTCTACGCGTTTGCGCTGATAAACCTCGCCTTCGCCACCTTTATGCCCAACGAGTTTATTACTCACCTGGAAGCCACACCGGGAATGATGGTGCATATCGGGCTATCGTTGTTCTCCTACGCCACGCTGATTATCGCTGCGCTCTATGCGTTGCAATTAGCGTGGATTGACTATCAGCTGAAAAATAAGAAGCTGGCGTTTAGCCATGAAATGCCGCCGCTGATGGTCATTGAACGCAAAATGTTTCACATCACCCAGGTTGGCGTCGTGCTGCTCACGCTGACGCTTTGTACCGGCCTGTTTTACATGCATAACCTCTTCAGCATGGAAAATATCGACAAGGCCGTCCTTTCCATCATCGCCTGGTTCGTCTATATCGTCTTGTTATGGGGCCACTACCATGAAGGGTGGCGTGGTCGTCGAGTCGTCTGGTTTAACGTTGCCGGCGCCGGCATCCTGACGCTCGCCTACTTCGGTAGCCGTGTCATTCAACAATTTGTGGGCTAAGTACTAAGGAATCCACTTGGAACATATCTCAACCACCACGCTGATCGTTACGCTGATCATCATGGTGGTCATCTCTGCCTATTTCTCAGGCTCTGAAACCGGCATGATGACGCTGAACCGCTACCGGCTCCGTCACCTGGCAAAACAGGGCAATAAACCGGCGCGCCGCGTCGAAAAACTGCTGCAAAAGCCTGACCGCCTCATCAGCCTGGTGCTGATTGGCAACAACCTCGTCAACATTCTGGCCTCAGCGCTGGGCACCATCGTCGGTATGCGCCTGTACGGCGACCTGGGCGTTGCCATCGCCACCGGGGTGCTGACCTTCGTGGTGCTGGTATTCGCGGAAGTGCTGCCAAAAACCATTGCCGCGCTCTACCCGGAAAAAGTGGCCTACCCAAGCAGCTTCCTGCTGGCACCGCTGCAAATTCTGATGATGCCGCTGGTCTGGCTCCTGAACCTGATTACCCGCATTCTGATGCGCATGATGGGCATTAAAACCGACATCACCATCAGCAGTGCGCTGAGCAAAGACGAGCTGCGCACCATCGTGAACGAATCCCGCTCGCAGATTTCACGACGCAACCAGGACATGCTGCTGTCGGTGCTGGACCTCGAAAAAGTGAGCGTCGATGACATCATGGTGCCGCGCAACGAAATCGTCGGTATCAACATCAACGACGACTGGAAGTCGATAGTTCGCCAGCTCACCCACTCACCCCATGGCCGCATCGTGCTGTACCGTGACTCGCTGGATGACGCCATCAGCATGCTCCGCCTCCGCGAAGCCTACCGCCTGATGACCGAGAAAAAGGAGTTCACCAAAGAAGTGATGCTGCGCGCCGCCGATGAGATTTACTTCGTCCCGGAAGGTACCCCGCTCAGCACGCAGCTGGTGAAATTCCAGCGTAACAAGAAGAAAGTCGGCCTGGTGGTCGATGAGTACGGTGATATTCAGGGGCTGGTAACGGTCGAAGATATTCTGGAAGAGATCGTGGGTGATTTTACGACGTCAATGTCTCCCTCGCTGGCCGAAGAGGTCAACCCACAAAACGACGGATCGGTGATTATCGACGGCGGCGCGAACGTGCGCGAATTAAATAAAGCCTTCAACTGGCATCTGCCGGAAGACGAAGCGCGCACCATTAACGGCATGATTGTGGAAGCGTTAGAAGAGATCCCTGCCGCTGGCACACGCGTGCGCATTGCCCAGTACGATATCGATATTCTCGACGTACAGGATAACGTGATTAAGCAGGTGCAGGTGAATCCGGTGAAGCCGCTTCGGGAAAGCGTGAAGGATTAAAGAATAGTCCCTCTCCCCGCCTGGGGAGAGGGAAAAGCGAAGATTATGCCTTCGCTTTCGCGACGGAAACCATCGCCGCGCGAATGGTACGACCGTTCAGGGTATAACCCTTCTGCATCACCATCAGCACGTTACCAGCCGCGACGTCTTCGGACTCAACCATCGCAATGGCCTGGTGTACGTTCGGGTCCATTGGGACGTTGATGTCCGCCACAACCTGCACGCCAAACTTCGCCACCACGTCCAGCATCGACTTACGGGTCAGTTCGATACCTTCGATCATCGGCGCCATCTCTTCGTTGTCTTTGTTCGCCACTTCCAACGCACGGTCCAGGCTATCCAGCACCGGCAGCAGTTCGTTGACGAATTTTTCCAGCGCGAACTTGTGCGCCTTCTCAACATCGATTTCGGTACGGCGACGCAGGTTTTCCATTTCAGCCTTCACGCGCAGGACGCTTTCGCGTTCGCGGGTTTCAGCTTCCGCTAACTGCGATTCGAGGTTCGCAATTTTTTCGTCGCGCGGATCCACCTGTTCAGCAGAAGCGTTTGGTTCAACCGCCTCAACTTCTTCGTGCTGTTCCATGATAATTTCTTCCGGGGATTGCCCCTCAGGCGTTTTCTGTTCTTTACTACTCATGAATTTCTCCGCGTTTTTTCGCAATCATCTCGCTAACTTCGCTTATTATGGGGATCAGATTCCGGGTTTCAAGGGAAGCTGTCACATTGTCACCCATCTTCGGCACAAGGACATTCAGAAAATGAACAATCATTTCAAGTGTATCGGTATTGTAGGACATCCCCGTCACCCGACGGCCCTGACGACACATGAAATGCTCTATCGTTGGCTGTGCACCAAGGGCTACGATGTCATTGTTGAGCGTCAAATAGCCAAAGAACTCAAGCTGGACAACGTCCAGACCGGCACGCTGGCGGAAATTGGCCAGAAGGCGGACCTGGCGGTAGTGGTCGGCGGCGACGGCAATATGCTCGGCGCGGCGCGCACCCTTGCCCGTTACGACATCAGCGTAATCGGCATTAACCGCGGCAATCTCGGTTTTCTTACCGACCTTGACCCGGACAACGCGCACCAGCAATTAGCCGATGTGCTGGACGGTAACTTTATTGCTGAAAAACGTTTCCTGCTGGAAGCGCAGGTCTGTCAGCAAAACTGCCAGAAGCGCATCAGCACCGCCATCAACGAAGTGGTGCTGCACCCGGGTAAAGTCGCGCATATGATTGAGTTTGAAGTCTATATCGACGAGACCTTTGCGTTCTCCCAGCGCTCAGACGGGCTGATTATTTCTACCCCAACCGGCTCAACGGCCTACTCGCTCTCGGCGGGCGGCCCAATCCTGACGCCTTCGCTGGATGCCATCACCCTGGTGCCGATGTTCCCGCACACGCTGTCGGCGCGCCCGTTGGTGATTAACAGCAACAGCACCATTCGTCTGCGCTTCTCACACCGCCGTAGCGACCTTGAAATCAGCTGCGACAGCCAGATAGCCCTGCCGATTCAGGAAGGTGAAGACGTGTTAATTCGCCGCAGCGACTACCACCTCAATCTGATTCACCCAAAAGACTACAGCTATTTCAACACATTAAGCACTAAGCTCGGCTGGTCAAAAAAATTGTTCTAATTTAGTCGCCGCCTCTTTACTGGATAAAAATCCAGTTTATACTGTATGAAAACACAGTTATGGGTTTTCATACAGGAAGCGGCTATGTTAGCACAACTGACCATCAGCAATTTTGCCATCGTTCGTGAACTTGAAATCGACTTCAACAGCGGCATGACGGCCATCACCGGCGAAACCGGTGCCGGTAAATCAATTGCAATCGATGCCCTCGGCCTATGCCTGGGTGGCCGCGCCGAAGCCGATATGGTCCGCGCTGGCGCCAGCCGCGCCGACCTCTGCGCCCGCTTTGCACTCAAAGACACCCCTGCTGCCCTGCGCTGGCTCGAAGAGAACCAACTGGAAGACGGCCGCGAATGCCTGCTGCGCCGCGTTATCAGCAGCGACGGCCGCTCCCGTGGCTTTATCAACGGCACCGCGGTACCACTCTCTCAGCTGCGCGAGCTGGGTCAGTTGCTTATCCAGATCCACGGCCAGCATGCACATCAGCAGTTGGTTAAACCTGAACATCAGAAAACCCTGCTTGATGCTTACGTCGGCGAATCTGTTCTCGTTCGTCAAATGGCCGAACACTACCGCCTGTGGAACCAAAGCTGCCGCGATCTCGCAACCCATCAGCAGCAAAGCCAGGAACGCGCCGCCCGCGCAGAGCTGCTGCAGTATCAGCTAAAAGAGCTTATCGAGTTCAACCCGCTGCCGGGCGAATACGAACAAATTGACGAAGAGTACAAGCGCCTTGCCAACAGCGGGCAGCTTATCTCCACCAGCCAGCATGCGCTGACAATCCTTGCTGATGGTGAGGACGTCAACCTGCAAAGCCAGCTCTACACCGCCCGTCAGCTGGCGGGCGAACTGGTGAGCATGGACGGCAAACTGTCTGGCGTGTTGGACATGCTGGAGGAAGCGGCCATTCAGCTGAGCGAAGCCAGCGACGAGCTGCGCCACTACTGCGACCGCCTGGACCTCGATCCTAATCGCCTGTTCGAGCTGGAGCAGCGCCTGTCCAAACAGATCTCGCTGGCGCGTAAGCACCAAATCTCACCGGAAGCCCTGCCGGAGTACTATCAATCTCTTCTGGACGAACAGCAGCTGCTCGACGACCAGAGCGACTCACTAGAGACGCTGAAACACGCGGTATCGCGTCATCATCAGATGGCAATGGAAACGGCACGCCAGCTGCATGCACAGCGTCAGGCAAGCGCTCAGGAGCTTTCACAGCTGATTACCGACAGCATGCACATGCTCTCTATGCCGCACGGCCTGTTTGATATCGACGTTCGCTTTGAAGAGCAGCACCTAACCGCCGAAGGGGCAGACCGCATTGAATTCCGCGTGACCACTAACCCCGGTCAGCCGCTGCAGGCGATTGCCAAAGTGGCATCCGGCGGTGAGCTGTCGCGTATAGCGTTAGCTATTCAGGTGATCACTGCACGTAAAATGGAAACTCCGGCGCTTATCTTCGATGAAGTCGACGTGGGTATCAGTGGCCCAACGGCGGCGGTGGTGGGTAAACTGCTGCGCCAGTTGGGTGAATCCACTCAGGTGATGTGCGTAACGCACCTGCCGCAGGTGGCTGGCTGTGGTCACCACCACTTCTACGTCAGCAAAGAGACCGACGGCGCAATGACTGAAACGCACATGCAGCCGCTGGATAAACGCGCCCGTCTGCAGGAGCTGGCGCGCCTTCTCGGCGGTAGCGAAGTCACGCGGAATACGCTGGCAAACGCGAAAGAGTTGCTGGCCGCATAAACTTTTTTGGTTTCTTAGAGTCTGAGTTCACAATAAAAACGCCGTAAGACCTGATATCAAAGGTTTCCAACTTACCTCAGGTCTATTATCATCGGCACATTACATATGAGCCGCGTACTGCTCGGGCCCGAAAAGGAATCAAATCACTATGCGCTGTAAAACGCTGACTGCTGCCGCAGCGGTTCTTCTGATGATGACTGCAGGCTGTTCCACTCTGGAGCGAGTGGTTTACCGTCCTGATATTAGTCAGGGGAACTACCTGGTACCTAACGACGTTGCCAAAATCCGTGTTGGCATGACGCAACAACAGGTTGCCTATACCTTAGGTACCCCGATGATGACCGACCCGTTCGGCACCAACACCTGGTTCTACGTTTTCCGTCAGCAGCCAGGGCATGAGTCCGTCACTCAGCAGACGCTGACCCTGACCTTCAACAGCAGCGGCGTACTGACTAACATCGACAACAAGCCAGCGCTGACCAAATAAATCAGCGGCGGTGTGTCACAAATGCAAAAAAAGCGCTCATTGAGCGCTTTTTTTATGTCTGCGATCCGAACGGTTTGCCGGATGGCGGCTTCGCCTTATCCGGCCTACAACGTGTAGCCCGGTCGAACGTAGTGACGCCGGGAAACCCCGGAGTCGGTGCTATCGCACCTCGTCCGGGCTACAGAATGGTCAGCTCTTTTGCTGGGCGCGCTGGCGGCGCAGTTCTTTCGGGTCAGCAATCAGCGGGCGATAAATCTCGACCCGGTCACCGTCATGAACCACATCGTCGAGCTTAGCCGGACGGCTGTAGATACCGACCTTGTTTTTAGCGAGGTCAATGTCATCTCGCAGAGTCAGCAGGCCGCTGGCCTGAATCGCCTGCTCTATCGTCGCGCCTTCGTCTAACGTCACACGCTGCAAGTACTGCTTTTGCGGCAGCGCATACGCCACTTCCACGGCGATTTTACCCGACACTGTATACCTCGCGAGCGCGCATCGTGAACGCCTGCACCATATTCAGCGCCAGTTCTTTAAAGATGCGACCAAACGCTAGCTCAATGAGCTTATTGGTAAACTCAAAATCAAGCTGGAACTCAATCTTGCAGGCGTCCTGGCTCAGCGGCGTAAACTTCCAGCCACCAATCAGTTTTTTAAACGGCCCATCGACCAGATGCATCAGGATACTCTGGTTGCTGGTTAACGTATTTCGCGTGGTAAAGGTCTTACTGATACCAGCCTTAGAGACATCCACCGCCGCCGTCATTTGCGTCGGGCCGGACTCCAGAACACGGCTGCCTGTACAACCGGGGATAAAATCCGGATAGGCATTCACATCATTCACCAGTTGATACATTTGCTCCGCGCTGTAGGGAACCAGCGCAGTACGGCTAATCTGAGGCATAGCAATTTCCATTCACGAACACGGCGTAAATAGTATCATTTATCTACTGCTAAAAAAAACGGAGGCGGGCTATATCGTGCTAAGATAACCCATTGCGCCTCGCGGGAGCTTGAGGCAGTGTTATTGAGATAAGCGATAAGTTCAGGACATTATGACAAAGAAAAAAGCACACAAACCTGGATCAGCCACGATTGCGCTGAATAAACGCGCCCGCCACGAATACTTTATCGAAGAAGAATTTGAAGCGGGCCTTGCCCTCCAGGGTTGGGAAGTGAAATCCCTGCGCGCAGGTAAAGCCAACATCGGCGACAGCTACGTTATCCTGAAAGATGGCGAAGCCTTCCTGTTTGGCGCGAACTTCACCCCGATGGCCGTAGCATCAACGCACTACGTTTGCGATCCGACACGCACCCGTAAACTGCTGCTCAACCAGCGCGAACTGGACTCCCTGTTCGGGCGTATCAACCGCGAAGGTTATACCGTCGTCGCGCTGTCGCTGTACTGGAAGAACGCCTGGTGTAAGGTAAAAATCGGCGTGGCGAAAGGTAAGAAACAGCACGATAAACGTTCCGATCTCAAAGATCGCGAATGGCAGTTGGATAAAGCCCGCATTATGAAACACGCCGGGCGTTAATAATACCCGCACTTGCCTGCCATCGCAGGCAAGTGCTTCACAACTTACCGTTCCCTCAGCGCTTCCTTCATTTTGTTCAACGGTTTAATCAGATAATCGAGCACCGATTTCTGCCCCGTTTTGATCTCCACGTTAGCGACCATCCCCGGCATTATCGGGAACCGTTTACCCTGCTTATTCACCAGCTCCGCCTGCTGCGTGCGAACATACACGCGATAGTAAAACTGATCGCGGCGCACCTCATCCTGCAAAGTATCTGGCGACACTACCTCAACGGTCCCTTTCAGGTCACCATAAATGGAGGTGTCGTAAGCGGTGATTTTTACCGTCGCCGGCAGGCCGGGGCGAATGTAGGCGATATCGCGCGGGTTTATCCGCGACTCAATCAAAAGCTGGTCCTCCAGCGGCACAATCTCCATCAATTTGCCGCCCGGCTGCAGCACACCACCAACGGTATTGACCTGAATATCCTTCACGACGCCGCGGACGGGAGAAAATAGCGACGCACGTTCAACCTGGTCGGCTTTCCCCGCCATCACCTGTAGCTGCGCGTCGAGATCCGCATCGTTTTTGACCTGTTCTTCGCGTGCACGCACAGCGTACTGGTTTCTCGCTTCATCCATTTTGCCCTGCAGCTCTGCCGCCTGTCGTTCCAGCCGGATAACCTCAACATCACCGGCTGCGCCTCTCGCCACCAGCGGCTTGGTCATTCTGATTTCAGCATTCACCAGTTGCAGCGATTTTTGCAAATTCGCCACCGTTTGATTGAGCGTTCTCCGCCGCGAGTCGTACAGCTGCTGCTCACGTGCCACCAGCGCCGGTTCTTTCAGTGATTCAGCGCTAAACTTCAGCGGCTGCCCGGTCAGCTCAGAACGTAAACGCTCGCTGGACGCCCGCAGCGCCCGTACGCGCACCGCCGCCTCACCAAAATTAGACTGGAAGCGAGTCTGATCGAGCCGCGCCAGCATTTGCCCGCGATTGACGATATCACCCTCTTTCACCAGCAATTCACTCACAATGCCACCGTCAAGGCTTTCAATCACCTGCGCATGGGTGGAAGGGGTGACCTTACCGGTGCCAACCGTCACCTCGTCCAGAATCGCCCAGCGCGCCCAGAGAATGAAGACCAGGAGCCCAAGCACGCTAAGCCAGATAACCGATGAAGAAAGACGACTTTGCCGATTAAGCTCATCCTGCATTTTGGCTTCGATCATGACGCACCGCCCGGAACAATTGAAGCAACATTGCTGTTACGCCGTGCCTGATTCAGCAGCTCGTCGCGCGGACCGTCCGCCACAACCCGGCCATTCTCCAGCACGATAATTCGGTCGACGAGCTTGAGCAGCGCTGGCCGGTGGGTAACCAGCACCAGCGTGCGCCCGGTCAACCACTGGTGTAACTGGCGGATCACCCACTCTTCCAGCTGTTCATCCATGGAGGCGGTCGGCTCATCCAACAGCACTATTTGCGGATTTCGCACGATCAGGCGGCTAAGCAGTACCATCTGGCGCTGTCCACCGGACAAACCGCGGCCGCCTTCGTTAATGAGCCGATCCAGGCTAGCGGCATCCTGTTGCACCAGGTTTATCGCGCCACTGATGCGCAGCGCCTGGATAAGCTCGGCTTCGGTGGCATGCGGGTGCCCCAGCATTAGGTTTTGCCGCAAGGTGCCGAAAAACAGCCGCGAGTCCTGCGATAAATACCCAACCTGACGACGAACATCGTTCGGATCGACATGCGCCATATCGACCCCATCAATAATGGTTTTTCCTTTTGTCGCCTGAACCTGTCCAGACAACAACCGCAGCAGCGTCGATTTCCCCGCCCCGGTTTTCCCCAAAATGGCCACTCGCTCACCGGGCATAATCTCCAACCCGTCGATGTTCAGCGCCTGTTCGCCTTTTTCCACATCGTAGCTGTATTGCATTTGCTGCATTTGATAGTGCCCCGCCAGCACAGGACAATGCGCCATCTTTTTGTCGGCCTCTTTATCCAGCGGCTTTTTCAGCAGTTCATCCAGCCCGGTCATGGCGGATTTTGCATGCTGCCAGCGGGAAAAGACCATCGTCAGCTGCATCAGTGGTGCAATCGTACGCGAAGACAACATGCTGCAAGCAACCAGCGTACCGGTGGTGATACTGCCATCAATCACCAAAAAACAGCCAAACACCAGCATACCGGCATACGTAATCTGCTGGACGGTCGACGCCCAGCCGCTAAGCCTTGCGCCCCAAACGCGCTGTTTCATGCCAATACTGGCCCCCACCGCATGAGTTGTTTCCCATTGACGCTGGAAGTAGGGTTCAGCCTGTAGCGCCTTAATGTCTTCAACCCCTTCGATCGACTCCACCAGCACCGCATTGCGGATCGCGCTTTCGCGCATCCCCTCTTTCGCCAGCTTGGCCATCGGCCACTGCACCAGTAAACCAGGGATCACAATCAACGGAATGGCGATCAGCGGGATCACCACCAGCGGGCCGCCGACCAACGCAATAATGCCTAAAAACAGCAGAACAAACGGCATATCCATCGCCGCGCCCACGGTGGTCGAAGTCAACAATTCACGCACCTGATCCAGTTCGCGAAGCTGAGAGATAAATGATCCGGTGGATTTGGGGCGCGCATCGTTTTTTATCGACAGTGCGCGGGCAAAGAACATTGCCGATAGATCGAGATCGATATGTTTGCCCATAATGTCAGACACATAGGTTCGCGCCAGACGGATCATATACTCCAGCGCCGCCGCCAGCAGCACGCCGAAGAACAGCACCCACAGCGTGGGGAAAGATTGCGCCGGGATAACGCGATCGTAGACCTGCATGGAAAACAAAATCCCCGCCAGCGCCATCACGTTGCCCACGATAGAGGCCAGCGCAATCTCCGACAGCTTGCGCCCGGTATGGCGGAAGTGACGCCAGAACCAATGCGCTTCCCACGGATGGGTAAAGTCATCAATACGTGAATCTCGCCCGCGTACGGCAATGCCCAGCATCACCACTTCGGGGTTAATGCGGGTAATCAACGTCTCCAGCGACTCTTCACGCACCAGATCGCCGCCGTTGTTAAGCCAGTAGGTCACCAAACCATCGGCGTTCAGCGCTTCCAGCAGCATCAGCTCGCCGCTTTCTAGCTGCACGATGACCGGTAGGTTCTGCGCGCTCCAGCGCATTTTTGCCAGCGGAACACGGTGTACCTGCAACCCCATTAAACCGCTCAATCGCTCGAGCCGGGCACTGAGGGGCAGGTTTTCAAACCAGCGCATCTGTTGGCGCACCGCTGGCGCATCGGCGGGTAAACCAAAACGCCCCGCCGCACGTACCATGACGTTAATCCAGCTTTCGGTATCAGGCTCTTGCATAAACACTCCTGCCTTTTGAGGGCTTATAGTGCGGGCAGGTCATCACCCACGGTACGACTGCGCTCAATCCCGAGCATATCCAACAAATTATCCGCCGCGCCGGCGTAGCGAACGGCGGCGTCCCACCCGTCATAGCGGGCAGTAATCGACGCGCTGTCGGCCTGAAACACATCCTGTTCAACGCTCAGAAGATCGTTCAGGCTACGCTTGCTGAGGCGATATTCATCACGGTAAACGCGACGTGCCAGTTCAGCGCTGACCGACTGTGCCTCGCCCGCCTGCTGGCGCGTCTGCGCACCGGTCAGGTCAGCCCAGGCGGTGGCGGCACGCTGGTTGATATCCAGCTTGCTGGCTTCAACCTGCGCCTGAGCGCTCGCCCGATCGCCCTGTGCTGCATCTACGCGGGCGCTGACCGCGCCGCCCTGATAGATTGGCGCATCAACCACCAACTGCACCTGGTCATCCCAATAGTTGCTTTGATCGTTTTCGTAACGAGTACGCCCCGCTTGTACCGAGATCGTCGGCCAGTGCTGCGCCTGCGCCTGGCGAATACGCTGCTCCGCCGCCAGCTGTTTGGACTGCGCGCTGCGCACGGCGTTATTGCGCTCATAAGGCAGCGCATTTACCGAGATTTTCTGCTTCATAAGATCTTCTGGCAGATCGGGAAGTGAATTTGACATGACCCCGGTGAGCACGCTAAGCGCCGCCTGCGCGGTATGCATTTGTGCTTCATACTGCGCCTGCGTCGCGTTCATTCCGGCAATCCGCGACTGCGCTTGCAGCACGTCGGACTGTGAACTTAATCCCGCCTGAGCACGCAGTTTGGCCATCTCTTCAATGTTGTTAAGCGATTGAATGTTGTCGCGCGCCACCTGCGCCAGCGCCTGGTAACGTTTTACCTGGAGGTAGGTCTGCAACGTTTGCGTCGCGACGTCATTGAGCGTGCTGTAAAGGTCGAAGCGCCAGGCATCGGAGAGGTTGTTTTGCTCATCGATACTGCCGCCCGTTTTGCCAAAATCGTACAGCAGCTGTTTTAGCAACACACCGCCAGAACCGTTGTTATTCAATGACCCGGCGGAGTCGGTACGGTGCGATCGCCCCATATTGCCCTGCAGGGAAACCTGTGGGAACCAGGCGCTTTTCGCTTCATCAAGATTGGCTTTCCCCACGCGAATTTGCGCCGCGGCCTGGGCGATTTTCGGGTTGCGGGCAAAAGCACGGAGGATCGCTTCCTTAATGGTGAGCTGTGCCTGAAGTTGTTCACTCGGCGCGGACTGCCAGCGATACTGCGCGTCCCCACCGGGTGCCGCCAACAGACTCGCAACGGGCACAGCTAATAACAACAGACATACGGCGTTTTTCATTTGTCCACCTTAGGATTGCCCGTGGTGATATTGTCAGTCGGTAATTAGCCTCGTCCCTGAGGCGCGTTCTGTTAAACCATGTTGACGTGCAAACCATGCTGGATAAGCACATCGCTGAGCGTATTGGTCTGCGAACTGTTGTGGTAAATATCGAACTGGACACCATCTACTTCGCGTTGGCCGGTAACGGCCCAGGTATCATTTGCTCCCTGCTTGAGGTTGACCTGGTCGCCGTCACTGCCTTTAATCAACAGATCGTCCGCCGGTTTATCGGTGATCGTCAGCGCTTCGTTAACGTCCAACGTCACGCTGTTATTCCCCGCCCTGCCGAGATCGATAACTTCAATGTTGTGCACTTTCCCTGCAAGCTCGATCAGGTTCAGCACCATGTTCGAACCGTCGAGCACCAGCGTATCGGTACCTGCCCCACCATCAATTTCGGTAAACCCGAGAGTCGACAAGTGGATTGTGTCGTTACCCGTACCGCCATGTACGCTATCGCTGCTCAAGGTCGTACCGTCGGCCAGCGAGATCGTGAGCCCGCCAATGGTGTAAGCCGCCTCCGACGTCGTCGTGCTTTCGGTGGTTGTACCGTCAGTGGTTGTGGTCGTGTGCGTCGTCGTGGATGAGTTGTCCGTTGATTGCGTACTGGTATTATCCTCCGCACTGGCCGTCATCAGGGAGAAGGTGGTCGCCTCTGCCGCCAGCGTCGTGGTGCCCGCTGGCGGCGTTGTGGTGGCATTCCCGCCCCCTAAACCAATGTTGAGATACCCAACGTTGCCCGCCACATCCGCGGCATAGAGGTTGATGATGGTGCTCAACGACAGGATTTTTGCCAAATCCAGCCCGACGTCGAGCTGTGCCGACCATTTACCGTCAGAACCGACAACGGCCGTGGAGGTCGCCAGGTTCACCAGGTTAAGATGAACAATTGAGCCCTGGTCAAGGTTCGTTGAGGTCCCGCTGATGGTCAGTTTGACCGATGACACCAGCCCTAGCACTACGTTCAGCAACAGGCCAACCAGGTTAGTTAACGGCGTCATGCTCAGGGTCGGCTGGGTAAATTTCACCTGCACATCGGTCGAGGTTGACGTGGTATTTCCCACCCGGTCGGTAACCGAAATCCCGACGGTAGTTGAACCATTCGCCAGCCCTTGCAGCAAGCTCTTGTTCACCGTCGCCGTCCAGTTACCGCTGGAATCCACCACCGCATTGAGCTGCGTCCCGCCGAGCGTCACCACGACCGTGGAACCGCTCACTACGCCGCCAATCTTGCCGCCGATCACCTGTCCACTTGCTGCTTCGCTGATATTGAGGTAACCATCGTTACCGAACAGCGAGGTCAACGAAATCGTTGGCAGATTGTGGGTGATGACGTCAACGGCGCTGGCAATGGTTGCCACCTTACCGGCGGCGTTGGTCAGCGCAACGCTGACGGATTGAGAGCCGTCGGCCAACGCGCTGAGATCCGCTTTGGGTATCGAGACGAGCCAGCTACCGTCGGCAGCAATCGTCGTGAGGTAATTTTTCCCCCCCAGCGAGACCGTCAGCGTCGTGCCCACCGCATTCTGGCTGGTACCCGAAATGGTCTGCGCAACGCTCACATCAGCCAGACTCAGCGCACTGTCGCCAAACAGCGAAGAAATGGACACCGTCGGCGTTGCCTGAATCGACACGCTGGCATTTTGCGAGGCCGTCGCTACGTTACCTGCAACATCCGTTGCTTTAACCGTCACTGCCAGGCTGTTGGTTCCGTCCGGCAAACTCTGGAGCGACACTGATGGCACGGCAATTTGCCACACACCGTTCGCACCGACCGTGGTATTGAAGGTGAGTGCCCCCACCGTCACCACGATTTGCGTGCCGACCGCCAGATGCGTGCTGGTCCCGGAAAGGATTGGATTGGTCAGGAGATCGACCAGGTCAAGAATACCGTTGCCAAACAGCGTATTCAGCCCAACTGTCGGCACCCCTTGTACGATGGCGTTAATCAATTGGCTACTGGAGACCGTATTCCCCACCGCATCCACGACCGACGCGCTGACGTTCATCGCGCCATCGGCAATAGACGACAGTACGCCCGCAGGCAAGGCCAGCGACCAGGTGCCGTTGGTGATGTTAGCCAGATAGCTTGTGCCCCCAACCGTCACCGTGACCTGACCGGAGGTCAGCCCGGTCACCGTCCCGGAGATGGTCTGCGCCGCCACGGCTTCGGCATGGTTCAGATAGCCGTCGTTGCCGAACAGGGAGGTGATCGCCACCGTTGGCAGGTTTTTCAAGCCCACCGTAATCGCCGCACCGGCGGTGGTTGAGACGTTGCCGTCCGGGGTGGTGATTTTCACCGACGGCGTAAAGGTGCCATCGGCCAGACTTGCCAGATCGGTCGGCGTTAAACCGATGGTGAAGCTGCCCGACGCCGTCACCACGCCATTAAACACTTTCGTGCCAATGGTGACCTGCACGGTGGACCCCAGCGGGGCGTTCAAAACCGTACCGGTGATGGTTTGGTTAATCAGCGAGTCAGCGACGCTAAGCAGCCCGTCGCCAAACGCCACGACGCTGTTCAAGACCGGGGCTATCAGATCGACTTTAATCGTGCCGGTCTGGCTCGCCGGGTTGCCGTACTGGTCAGTGGCGGTAATCGTCACCGTCTGATTACCGCTGCCCAGCCCTTGCAGCACTGATTTCACCGCATCCGGCAGATTCACCGACCAGTGCCCGGTATTATCCACGTTGGTGGTGAAGGCCGTGGTATTGCCTATCTGGATGGTTAACGTGCGCCCAGCCAGATTGGTCGCCGTACCGCTTAACAGCGCGCCAGCCAGTTCAGGAATACTCAGCACGCCGTCGCCAAACAGCGCATCCAGCGAAATCATCGGCAGATTGTGGCTGACCACCGTAAAGCTGGCGTTGGTATTGATGACGTTGCCGTATTTATCGGTAACCGCGACGCCTATCGATGCCGCGCCGTCCGGCAAGCTACTCAATAGCGCAGACGGAAGGTTCGCCGTCCAGTTCCCCAGCGCATCAACGGTGGCCGTAATAGCCTGCCCGCCGAAATTGATAACCACTTTAGTTACATTAGTGACGTTACTGACGGTACCCGAAATTACCTGGTTAGCCGTACTTTCCGCGAGGTTCAGGAAGTTATCGCCCGCCACCAGCACATTGCTAATCACCGGCAGATTGGTTAATGCCAGGCCGAAATCGACCGTTTTATAGGTCGTGTTGCCGTTGGCATCCACCACATCGACACGCAGTTGCAGCGTATTGGTCACCAGTCCCAGCCAAATCGACGGCGGCAACGAGAAGGAGTACGACCCATCTGCGGCGACAGCGATGTTGTTGAGCGTGAAGTTGGCCCCGGCAATCGTCAGCGACACTTTCGCGCCCTGGTAATTACCGTTGATATGCCCGGTGAGCGTCTGCGTGACCAGCGACTCCGCAACGTTCAAAATGCCGTCGTTAAAGACCTGGTCGACAACCACGCCCAGCCCGGCATTCAGCGCCACATTCAGCGACACATTGTTGGTGGAAACGTTACCCGCGGCATCTTTTGAGGTGATACTGACCACCTGTGCGCCATCCGTCAGCGAAGACAGATTGAGCTGCGGGAAGGTGTAGCTCCAGTTACCCTGCGCATCGACGGTCCCGCTCCATGTCAATGGCCCCAGCGTAATGGTAACCGCATTTCCCGGTTCGCCCTTACCTTGCACCACGATCCCGGTCGCCATGTTGACCGTACTCAGTACCGCCGGGATCCCCGCCGCATCAACCGTCAACAACGGCGCGACGCTATCAACCGTGAAGGTCTGCGACGCATTCGTCTGGTTGCCCGCAGGATCACGGATGGTGGCTGTGATGGTGTAACTGCTGTTCGCCAGCGCCGCCATATCGGCTTGAGGAACGTCTACCGACCAAACGCCTGCCGCAACCAGCGCGGTGTACGTTTTGCCGTTCAGGGTAATCGTCACCAGGCTGCCGTTAGCATCTGACGTTCCGCTAATGGCCTGAGCGACACCTTTCTCCGCGGCATTCACCAGGTTATCCACCGCAAACGCGCCGACGGTTAAGGTTGGTGCCACTGTATCAATCACTACCGTTTGCGACGCGGGAATTGCCGCCTGGGCGTTACTTTGTACCGTAAAGGTATACGTCCCATCCGGAAGAGAAGCGCGAGGAATGTCAAAGTACCAGCTACCATCGGCTGCCACCAACGCCGTCCCCACTGGCGTCACACCGTTGAGGATAGTGACCGTGGTACCGGCCAGATTGAAGGCATGACCGGAAAGATGCAGGTTGCCATTGGTAAACTCACCGGCATTAACGTAGTTATCTCCCGCCACCAAATCCATATTGACGGAATAAGATAGCGGCGTCAGGTTAACGGTCAGTACTCCGCCATTCCCCACTATGCCGCCAACGTTTCCTGCTTTATCAATCCCTTCAACGGTAATTATCCCCGTTTGCAGCGTAGCCATTTGTGCTGGCGTCAACAGCAGTGACCAGCTACCATCCGCCTGCACCGTGGTGGTGAAGACGCTGCCACCGGTAAAGGTGACACGTATCGTGTCGCCGGTTTGCAGATTGGTGGATGTCCCGGTAATTGACTGGTTGGTTTGGCTTTCCGCGTAGGTGAGCAGGTTGTCGCCAGCAAACAATGTGCCAATGGTTACCGTCGGGATATCCAGCAGCAGGGTCACCGTCGAGGTTGCCGTATTGACGTTATGCGCGCCATCCTCTACCGACACGATAATGCTCTGCGCGCCTCTCGCCGTCACGGTCCCCCAGGCGGTGGCGTCCATCGTCAGGCTCCACTGCGTACCGTTGACCGTCGCATCGAAGGTTTTTCCGCCAATGGTGACTTTCACCAACGTCCCGTTCGGGTAAGACGTTGAGAACGTGCCGCTCAGCGTTGTTCCCGTCAGCACCTCCGCCGCACTAACGTAACCATCGCCAAAGATAGGCGAGGTGATCGTCACCGCAGGTGGTGTCAACGCAACCTGGTAATTGGTGGTGCTGGTGCTGCTGTTACCGTACTGATCCTGGGCGTAGATCGTGATTTGATGCTGGCCCGCCGTCAGCGACTGCAATGAACCTGCCGGTAAGCTCACCGACCAGTTGCCTGACGGATCCACATTGGCGGTATAGGTAATGCCATTCACATCTATTTTTACCGTGACATACTGATTCGCCCCGGTCACACCGGTCGCCCCGATAAGCGTCACCGCGCCCGCAGCTTCCGTGATGTTGAGAATGCCATCGCCGAACGGGTTGATGACCGTTGGCGCAGGCAGGCTGGTGTGTACCGTGACGTTTGGCGTATCACCCGGAACGGTGCTTGCGCTGTTACCCGCACGATCGGTAACCGTCACGCTAAATCCGAGGGACGCATTATTGGTCAGTGCAGACAGATCCAACTGCGGCACGGTCACCACCCAGTCACCGTTATCATCCACCGTACCGATATAGGTTTTGGTGCCCAGAACCACGGATACCGTTTGTCCTGCGCCCTTGACGCCCGTGTTCCCTGTAATTGATTGGTCGGTCAGGATCTCGCTGGCGCTGATGGCAAAATCACCAAACGGTATGGCGTAGTTTGCCTTCGGCAACGCATGGGTAATCACGTCGAAACTGCCCTGCCCGCTGGACTGGTTGCCGGCGATATCGGTCACTATGATGCTAACCGGCAAGGTCCCATCCGGTAGCGCCTGCAACGTTCCCGTATCCAGAAGCAGCGACCAGCTACCGTCGGCATTCACCGTTGCGGCGACCTGCGTACCATTGTTGATGCTGACCATCACACTTTTGACAAGCGAAGCCGACAGCCCGATTTGCCCGGTAATTGTCTGACCTAACGCGACTCCCGCTTCGGCGGCGTTGAGAATACCGTCGGTAAACGGCTTCGTCAGATCGGGTTGCGGTAATGGATCGGTGCGGACATTAATGGAGGTATCGGCGGAGACGGCGGTATTACCCGCGCGGTCAGTCACGGACACCTTCACAACATGCGTACCATCAACAATCGAGTTCAACTGCTGAGGAGTGAGTGTAACCGTCCAGTTGCCGTTAACATCAACGGACCCGGTGTACTCCTGTAAACCATCAAGGATAATTTTGACCGTTTGCCCAGGCCCAGCCTGCCCCGTTGAGCCCGTCAGCTGTACGCCCGCGTTGGCCTCTGCCTGGCTAAGAATATTGTCATCACCAAACAACGGGCCTATCAACGCCGCGGTTGGGCGCTGCAACACCACATCCAGATTACCGTTCACCGTCGCCGGGTTACCCCAGGCATCTTGTCCCGTCACGGTCACGGTGAACTGCCCGCTGGTGGTCAGTAAACCAGCACCAACCGCTACCGACCAGGTGCTGCCGGAGACCGTTCCGGTGAAAAGCTGGCCATTAATATTGACAACCACGGTTGAGCCGTCTGCCAGACCGCTGGCTGTGCCCGTCAACGTTGCGCCGTTCGCCGCTTCATTAATGCTGACAATGTTATCGCCAAACATGGTGTTCAATGTGAGGCTCGGCCCACCGGTGGTTTTCACGTTGATGCCCACCGTCTGCGAACTGCTGTTCCCCTGTGCATCGGTACTGCTGAACGTCAACTGTGAAGAACCTTGCGGCAGTGATTTGAGGTCCGTTGTCGAGATCGACATCGACCAGTTTCCATTCTGATCAACCACCGCCGAGAGCACTTTATTATTGATGGACAGCGTGACCGTCTCACCTGCAGTACCGGTTCCGTTGACGATTTGATCGACGGCCGCCTCTGCAATACTGACTCGCGAATCGCTGAGGAACGAGTTGGCGAGATCGACCACCAGCGTTGGCGCGCTGGTATCCACCGCGACGTTGTGGGTGGCGGAGGCCGGGTTTTGCGCGGCATCGGTCGCCGAGGCGG
Source organism: uncultured Kluyvera sp. (assembly GCF_902485085.1). Lineage (NCBI taxonomy): Bacteria > Pseudomonadati > Pseudomonadota > Gammaproteobacteria > Enterobacterales > Enterobacteriaceae > Kluyvera > uncultured Kluyvera sp. The sequence continues at coordinate 5,964 of NZ_CABTJS010000005.1, read as the reverse complement.
AAATGACGTAAGGGGCGTTTGTCGGCGTGTCGGCAAGCGCCTGCACATCCGCGCGCGGTACGGTAACGTTCCAGCTACCGTTACTCCCCACGCTGCCGGTATAGATATTACCGTTGAACAACACGGTGATAACCGTACCGGACGCCAGATGCGTCGACGAGCCGGAGATCGTCAGCGGCGCGTTATGTTCAAGGGCGTTAATCACATCATCCTGCGCCACCGTGCCAATAGTGATCGTCGGCTGTGACGCCGGCTGGGCGACAAACGTCACGTTGTGATTCACCGATGCCGTGTTACCCGAAATGTCCGTCACGGTAGCGGTAACCACTCGCGCGCCGTCCGGTACGCTTGCCAGGTCGAGCACGGGTACGCTGACCGACCACGTTCCATCGGCGAGCACCGTCCCGGAATAGGTTTTGCCGTTCAACGTCACGGTGACCGATTGCCCCGCTTCCACCCGCACCGTGGTGCCGGAGATAATCAGTGGATTACCGGCTTCGCTGGCATTAATAAAATCATCGCCAGAGACTTTGCCAATTTGCACCTGCGGTGCATTCGCGGCAGATGCATCAAGGGTAAAGCTGGAGGTTACCGTATTGCTGTTACCGGCATAATCCGTAATCGTCACTTTCACCGTGACCGGGCCATCCGGCACGCCGGATAACGCCCCTGCCGGTAAGGCGATGCTCCAGGTGTTATCAGACTGCAGAATCGCGTCGTAGTGTTGCCCATTGACCAGCACGCTAATGGTCTGGGGATGCGCCGGATCGTAGACGCCCGTACCGGTAATGTTGACGGTGCCTGCCGCCTCAATGCTGTTGACAATGTTGTCGTTGGTAACCGTATTAATCCCTAAGATCGGCGCGGTCGTGTCCACAACAACAGGCGTGGTGGTGGTATTCTGGTTTCCAGCCGCATCCGTCACCGTAACGGTCACGGTATGTCCGCCCTGGCCTAGCGCGCCAAGCTGCGCAGGAGTTAACGGCAGCGTCCAGTTACCGCTGGCATCCACCGTCGCCGTCAGCAATGAACCGTTATCCAGTCTGACGGTCACCGTTTGCCCCGTGCCCAGTACACCGGTGCTGCCGCTAAGGTTACCGCCCGCCGCCGCTTCTGCGGCATTCACCACGCCATCGCCAAACGGCGCGTTAATGGTAGGCTGCGGTAAGTTATGGGTAATGATGGTGAACTGGTGTTCGCCGGAAACGGCTTTACCGTCGATATCCACCGCAGAAACCGTCACCGTCGCCGTGCCGTCGGCAATTGCGCCCGCGGCAGACATCGGTACCGTCAATTGCCAGAATCCGCTAGCGTTAACCGTGGTGGTGTATTGCACGCCGTTGAGCGTGATGGTGACGGTACCACCGTCAGGAATGCGCGCCGACGTCCCGTTGATGGTCAAACCATCGGCAATATCAACAGCGCTGATTTTGTCATCAGACTCGATGGGGTTAATCGCAATAGCGCTGGCCGTGGTATCGACATTAAAGGCGTTGGAGACCGTCTGGGAAGCGTTACCTGCCGAGTCCGTCACGGTGACAGAAACCAGGTAGGTACCGTTCGTCAGGCCGCTGACCACGCTCGGCGAGACAGGAATTGTCCAGCTGCCGTCCGCGCTCACCACTCCAGTCAACGTTGTCCCATTAAGATTAATCACCACCGTCGCGCCCGGTTCAGCGGGTACCGTTTTGCCGCTCAGGCTAAAACCTGTGTTCAGTTCAGCGATATCAAGCGTATTGTCACTGGTGACCGGGTTCATCACCACGTTCGGCGCGACGGTATCAACGCTGACGCTACGCACTACTGAGGTGGTATTACCGGCATTATCGGTTGCCGTCACCGTATAGGAATTGATCCCCTGCGACAGCCCTCCCAGTGCGCCGTTGCCCAGGCCAATACTCCAGCTTCCGTTGGTCACCGTGGCGGTGTAGTTGTTCCCGTTAATGGTCACTATCACCGACGCGGTGTCCGTTGAGGTTGTACCGCTAAGCGTTACCCCATTTGTCACGTTGTCATTATTCAATACGTCGTTGCCGTTGAGCGGTGTGATCGACAGCGTTGGCGCCGTTTTATCGACGGTAAAGTTAACATCCGTATTTGAGGTATTGCCCGCGACATCCGTCACTTTGACATTAACGGTGCCAGGGCCGTTAGGCAGGCTCTCCATCGCCCCCTGTGGCAACGTAACAGACCAGGTGCCATCGCTGTTCACAACACCGATATACTGCTGGCCGTTAAGCGTGGCGACCACGGTTTGCCCCGCCCCCGTCACCCCCGATGTACCGGTCAGGGTCTGGTTCTGGCCTGATTCCACAATGTTTACGATGCCATCAACAAACGGCGTATTGACGGAGACCACCACCGGCGTGTGAATCGCCGAGATAAAGTTGTGGCTATCAATCACCGTACCATTGGCCGTCACGACCGTTGCCTGAAGGGTATGCACGCCGTCGGTCAACGCGTTGAGTGCGGTGGCATTGATAAAGGTTTGCCACGAACCATCGGCCTGGATAGCCGCTACATAGCTTGCGCCGTTGAGTAAAATGTTGACGATTGTGCCTGCGGGTAACCCGGCGCTATTCCCGTGGACAGTTAACCCGGCAAGCGCTTCATCGGCATTCAGGTAATCATCATTGGAGATGATACTGATCGCCACCGCATCGGTTTTGGTATCAACATCAAAGCTCGACGTGATGGTTTTGGTTTGGCCGTAAGCATCAGTGATACTGACCGTCAGGTTTTGCGTGCCGTCGCTGAGTTTTTGCAGCGCCGCCGCAGGCAGCGTGATCTGCCAGTTACCGAGTGCATCCGTTACTCCCTGGAAGGTCGCACTTCCCAGCGTTAACGTGACTATACTGCCCGCTTCGGCATTGGAGGTGCCATGCAGAATCTGGTCGACTTTCACTTCCGCCGCGTCCAGCGTGTTGCCATCCGTTAATGCCTGCACCCCGAGTTGCAACGGGGTGGTTTTCACGGAGATGGATTGCGACACAGTCGTGGTGTTTCCGGCCGCATCGGTAAGCGTCACCGTCAGCGGATAACTCCCGGTTTGCAACTGGCCGAGATCCGCACTCGGCAGAGACAGGTTCCAGTTACCATCATTACCCACCACGGTGTAATAGGTTTTCCCGTTCAGGATCACCGTCACCACCTGCCCTTGCTCACCCACACCGCTAATACCACTCAATGTTTGGTTATGCGTCAGCTCAGCGGCATTGAGTTTACCGTCGGTGGTCAGCGGTAAAACGGTCAAAGGTGGAGAAATCGTGTCGACGATAGCGGTTTGCGTCGCTGGCGTTGAGTTGCCCGCCGCATCGCTGGCATTCACCGTCACGGTCAGCAGGCCATCCGGGAGTTTCTGCAAATCGACGGCTGGGATAGTGACGCTCCAGGTGCCGTCACCATCAACCGTGGCGGTATAGGTTTTGCCGCCTAACTGTACTGTCACCTTTTGCCCCGAGCCGGTGACGCCGGTGTTACCGCTGATGACCTGATTGACCTTTTGTTCACTCGCGTTCAGATAGCCATCGTTAAACAGCGGGTCAATCACCAGTTCTGGCACCGTGTGGATCTGCACATTTAACGTATGCTGATCCTGCGCCGTCTGGGTATTCAGGCTTGCCGTCGCGGTGATAACATTTGGCCCGTCTTTCATCGCCAGCAGATCGCTCGACGGGATCGACACGCTCCAGTTCCCGGAGGCATCAATCGTCGACACAGTATAAGATTTGCCATTCACCGTCACGGTAACCGCGACGCCCGCAGCAAATCCCGTTACGACGCCTCGCACAACCAGCGGCTGCTCGGCCTCATGAGCATTGAGGTAGTCGTCGGTTGACACAATGGCAATGGCGATAGCAGGCTGCGTGGTATCGACATCGATAGGAACGGTCTTAATGGCGGTATTGCCGCTGCCATCGTTAACGGTCACCGTCAGCGCATTGTTCCCCTGCGATAACGCACCCAGGTCCCCGGCAGGAATGATCGTTTTCCACGAGCCATCCCCCAGCACTTCCGCATAGTAAGTTTTACCGCCAAGCGTGATGGTCACCACCTGTCCGGCCGGGATATTCGAGGTATGCCCACTGAGCGTTTGGTTGACCAACACCTCTGCGCTATTGACGATATTATCACCAGCAAACGGGTCGACAGAAATATCGGGGGCCGAGAAATTGGTCGTGATCGTCTGGGATTCAACGGTTTTGTTACCCGCGGTATCCGTCGCGGTATAGGTAATGGTATAAGACTGACCATCCCCCAACAGCGCCATATCCGCCTGCGGGATCAGCAACTGCCAGTTACCATTCGCATCAGCCTGGGTGGTGTAGGTTTTGCCATTGAGCGTAACAACGATCGTCGAGCCTGGCTCCAGATCGCTTACCGTACCGCGAACGATTTTATCCGCACTATGCTGCGCTTGATCCACCACGCCGCCGGGAGTGAACGGCGTCAGGGTCAGATCGGGAGGTGTGGTATCAATAAGTATCGAGACATCTTTACTCACCGTGACGCCCGTTTTCGTCGTCAGGGTCACTTTAACGACATACGAACCATCCGCGATGGACTGTAGCAGCGTCGGCGGTATTGAGGCGCTCCAGCTACCGTCTTTATTTACCGTCGTGCTCCAGCTCTGGCCGTTCAGGCTGACGGTTAACGTGCTGCCGGCAAATTGCGACTGCGTATTGCCGCTAACAATCTGCGCAATAGCACTCTCTGCCTGGTTGATAATGTTATCGGTGGCGATAGGAGACACGGTGATAGTTGGTGTCGTGACCGGAGGTTTTGTTGGCGTGTCGCCGTCGCTGTGATGATTACCGCTTCCACCACCAGACGCAGCCGCAATACCAACAATGCCGCCAACGGCAGCCAGTCCGCCTAACACGGCCAGCGCCGAAATTCCCCCAGCCCCAATCAGCGTGCCCAGCGCAACATCGCTAAAGACCGGCACAATAGCCTCAGCCGCCATCGGCGCGGCTTCGACCGCAGGGAAGACGGCATGATGAGTGCCAAGGGCATCTTCAAAGATGAGTTCGCTGTGTAAACCTTCAGCATCAAGCTTAAAGAAGTTCTGGTAACGAACCGTTGTCCCATCTTTCATATGGACAATCAGATCGTTTCCTTGGCGCTCGTATCCGCTCACCACATCCGGTGATGCATTCACCCGAACAACGCTGGTTTCGGTAAGATCCACAACCCGGTCACCATTTTTTGCATATTCCATGACGACATCGCCGGTTTTTCGATTTAATACATCAACTGCACCTGGAAGACTATTTTGCGGGGCCATATTGTCACCTCGAAAAAGCATTATCCGATATCAGCGTCAGAAATTATGATGCACGCGACCTGACGCACAGTATTAAACTTGCGAAATCAACATTTCATGCTAGATGAACACACCGAATACCAAGGGGCTGTTTTTAAACGGAAAATTCATTATTTTCATCGACATCAATGTTTTCACAATATAAGAACATATAATCAATGTTCTCGGTATAGGCAAATGTAAACATCACAATTTATTGGTATTTTTCTTGATACATAATATATCCAATACTTCTGATGCATAAGTTAAGCAGCACTAAACCTTTAGTATGAAATTCATTAAATAGAATTTAAATAATCAGCTTATTAAAGATATTAAATTGCAGATATACGATATATCTTTTTATTAATTAATTACGTACTATCGATACGTTTCGCTACCGTGGTTCGAAGATTTTTCCCAATCAAAAAATGCATCCCGCTGTCAGATTGATTGCAATTCATACAGCAAGCATGTTCCCCAACACTTCCTGCAATATGGACTGGTGTGGCGTATGGCAAATCTGTTATACTCGCTGTAACACATTGGGGCTGATTCTGGATTCGACGGGATTTGCGAAACCCAAGGTGCATGCCGAGGGGCGGTTGGCCTCGTAAAAAGCCGCAAAAAATAGTCGCAAACGACGAAAACTACGCTTT
>NZ_CABTJS010000004.1:0-203364 GCF_902485085.1 uncultured Kluyvera sp. | reverse complement strand
GTGCGCTCGCTCGGCATGCTGGCGGTAGACAACCAGGCGCGCGTCTGACACGGACCAACGGTAGCAAGTCTTGCTCCAACATTTGGTCGCGGTGCGATGACCAACCACTGGGTTGATATTAAAAATGCTAACGTCGTGATGGTGATGGGCGGTAACGCCGCAGAAGCCCATCCAGTGGGATTCCGCTGGGCGATGGAAGCGAAGAACAACAACGATGCGACGCTTATCGTCGTCGACCCGCGCTTTACGCGTACGGCGTCGGTGGCCGATATCTATGCGCCAATTCGTTCCGGTACCGACATTACCTTCCTGTCGGGCGTACTGCTGTATCTTATCGAAAACAATAAGATCAACGCCGAATACGTTAAGCATTACACCAACGCCAGCCTGCTGGTGCGGGATGACTTTGCCTTCGAAGACGGCCTGTTCAGCGGCTACGATGCCGAGAAGCGCCAGTACGACAAATCGTCCTGGAATTATCAGTACGATGAAAACGGCTATGCCAAACGCGATGAAACGCTGACCCATCCGCGCTGCGTGTGGAACCTGCTGAAGCAGCACGTTTCCCGTTATACGCCGGACGTGGTGGAAAACATCTGCGGGACGCCGAAAGCGGACTTCCTGAAAGTGTGCGACGTGCTGGCTTCAACCAGTGCGGCAGACCGTACGACAACCTTCCTGTATGCACTGGGTTGGACGCAGCACACCGTTGGGGCGCAGAACATTCGCACCATGGCGATGATTCAGCTGCTACTCGGAAATATGGGGATGGCAGGCGGCGGCGTGAACGCCTTGCGCGGTCACTCAAACATTCAGGGCTTAACCGATTTAGGTCTGCTGTCGACGAGCCTGACCGGTTACCTGACGCTGCCGTCAGACAAACAGGCGGATCTGCAAACCTACCTGGCCGCCAATACGCCAAAAGCGCTGCTGCCGGATCAGGTGAACTACTGGAGCAACTATCCGAAGTTCTTCGTCAGTCTGATGAAGGCGTTTTACGGCGATGCGGCGACGAAAGATAACGACTGGGGCTTTAACTGGCTGCCGAAATGGGATCAGGCCTACGACGTTATCAAATACTTCAACATGATGGATAACGGCAAAGTCACCGGCTATATCTGCCAGGGCTTTAACCCGGTTGCGTCGTTCCCGGACAAAAACAAGGTAGTACGCAGCTTAAGCAAGCTGAAGTACATGGTGGTTATCGACCCGTTAGTGACCGAAACCTCGACCTTCTGGCAGAACCACGGCGAGTCTAACGACGTTGACCCATCAACGATTCAGACTGAAGTGTTCCGCCTGCCGTCGACCTGCTTTGCCGAAGAAGATGGCTCTATTGCCAACTCCGGCCGCTGGCTGCAGTGGCACTGGAAAGGTCAGGACGCTCCGGGTGAAGCGCGTAACGACGGCGAGATTCTGGCCGGTATTTATCACCGTCTGCGCGGGATGTATCGCAACGAAGGTGGTAAAGGCGTTGAACCGCTGCTGAAAATGGGCTGGAACTACAAACAGCCGGAGAGCCCTGAGTCTGAAGAAGTCGCGAAAGAGAACAACGGCTACGCGCTGGCCGACCTGTATGACGCCAACGGCGTGCTGGTGGCGAAAAAAGGTCAGCTGCTTAATAGCTTTGCGCTGCTGCGCGATGACGGTACTACGGCTTCCTCCTGCTGGATCTACACCGGTAGCTGGACCGAAAAAGGTAACCAGATGGCCAACCGCGATAACGCCGACCCGTCAGGGCTGGGTAATACGCTGGGTTGGGCATGGGCATGGCCGCTGAACCGTCGCGTGCTGTATAACCGTGCCTCGGCGGACGTTAACGGCAAACCGTGGGATCCGAAACGGATGCTGATCCAGTGGGATGGTACTAAATGGGCCGGTAACGACATTCCGGACTTTAATACCGCGCCGCCGGGTAGCAAAACCAATCCGTTTATCATGCAGCAGGAAGGCCTGGGCCGCCTGTTTGCGCTCGATAAGCTGGCAGAAGGGCCGTTCCCGGAACACTACGAGCCGATGGAAACGCCGCTGGGGACTAACCCATTGCACCCGAACGTCATTTCGAGCCCGGTGGTTCGTCTGTACGAAGAAGATGCCGTACGTCTTGGGAAGAAAGATAAGTTCCCATACGTCGGCACCACCTATCGTCTGACCGAGCATTTCCATACCTGGACTAAACATGCGCGTCTGAACGCTATTGCGCAGCCGGAACAGTTTGTGGAAATAAGTGAAGGACTGGCAAAAGCCAAAGGCATTGCCAACGGCGATCGCGTTACCGTCAGCAGCAAGCGTGGCTTTATTCGCGCGGTGGCGGTGGTGACGCGTCGTCTGCAAACCCTGAACGTGAACGGGCAGCAGGTCGAAACCGTCGGTATTCCGTTGCACTGGGGCTTTGAGGGCGTGGCGCGTAAAGGCTATATCGCCAATACCCTGACGCCGAACGTCGGCGATTCCAACTCGCAGACGCCGGAGTATAAGGCGTTTCTGGTTAACATCGAGAAAGCGTAAGGAGCGTTTAAATGGCGATGGAAACACAAGACATTATTAAACGCTCTGCAACTAACCCGATTACGCCCGCGCCTCGTGCGCGGGACTATAAGGATGAAGTTGCCAAGCTGATTGATGTCTCCTCCTGCGTGGGCTGTAAAGCCTGCCAGGTGGCCTGCTCCGAGTGGAACGATATTCGTGACGAAGTGGGGCATTGCGTCGGGGTTTACGATAACCCGGCGGACCTGAGCGCCAAGTCCTGGACGGTGATGCGTTTTAGCGAAACCGAACAGAACGGCAAGCTCGAGTGGCTGATTCGTAAAGACGGCTGTATGCATTGTGAAGATCCGGGCTGCCTGAAGGCATGCCCGTCCGCCGGGGCGATTATTCAGTACGCTAACGGGATCGTCGATTTCCAGCAGGAAAACTGTATCGGCTGCGGTTACTGCATCGCCGGGTGTCCGTTTAATATTCCGCGCCTCAATAAAGAGGATAACCGCGTTTATAAATGCACCCTGTGTGTGGATCGCGTGAGCGTGGGTCAGGAACCGGCCTGCGTGAAAACCTGTCCGACCGGTGCTATTCACTTCGGCACCAAGAAAGAGATGCTGGACGTGGCGCAGGAGCGTGTCGATAAGCTTAAGAAACGCGGCTACCCGCATGCCGGTATCTATAATCCGCAAGGCGTGGGCGGAACGCACGTGATGTATGTACTGCATCATGCGGATCAGCCAGAGCTGTATCACAAGCTGCCGAAGGATCCGGCCATTGATACCAGCATTAATCTGTGGAAAGGAGCGCTGAAACCGCTCTCCGCAGCGGGCTTTATCGCCACCTTTGCCGGGCTGATTTATCACTACATTGGTATTGGCCCGAACAAAGAAGTGGATGATGATGAAGAGGAGGATGGCCATGAGTAAGTCGAAAATGATTGTGCGCACGAAGTTTGTCGATCGCGCCTGTCACTGGACGGTGGCTATTTGCTTCTTCCTGGTGGCGGTATCGGGGATTTCGTTCTTCTTCCCGACGCTGCAATGGCTGACTGAAACCTTCGGTACGCCGCAGATGGGGCGTATTCTGCACCCGTTCTTCGGCGTATTGATCTTCGTGGTGCTGATGTTTATGTTTGCCCGCTTCGTGCATCACAACATTCCGGATAAGCAGGATATTCCGTGGGTGCTGGGGATTGTCGAAGTCCTGAAAGGTAACGAGCATAAGGTAGCGAAGGTCGGGAAATATAACGCCGGGCAGAAGATGATGTTCTGGACCATCATGAGCATGATTTTCGTGCTGCTGGTGACCGGGGTGATTATCTGGCGTCCTTACTTTGCGCCGTTCTTCCCGATTCAGGTGATTCGCTACGCGCTGCTGATTCACGCCGCTTCCGCTATCATTCTGATCCACGCGATCCTTATCCATATGTATATGGCGTTCTGGGTCAAAGGGTCGATTAAAGGGATGATTGAAGGAAAGGTGAGTCGCCGCTGGGCGCAGAAACACCATCCGCGCTGGTATCGTGAAGTGGAGCGAGTAGAGGCGAAGAAAGAGAGTTCGGAAGGGATGAAGTAGGGATTTTTTCCGGAAGTGAAGAGCGGTTTGATGCCCCTTGATGGGGAGCGTTGAGCCGCTCTTTTTGTTTGTGATCTCAATATACTCAAGTGTTGGTGACGAGAGCATCAATTGCCGATATCACGCTTGAACGAGCATGGCGTAAATTACAGACAAAATAGCGGTTGCTAAGCTTCCTTTTATCTATGCTGGTCATCGATGGCGTATTGATTACTACTGTCTGGAAGTCAATATTCACCAACGGCGTTGCCTGATGGTAATAACCGTTTAAATAAGCATTACTACTTAAAGGAAGTACCAGGCGTGTTGACAGATCGCCATAATAGTCATGTTGGATCACCATAATAAACGGATGAATAAGACGGGTCCTCTCCGATGGATTTCGATAAACATCAAACTGTTGGCACATTAAAGTACCTCGTAAAAAGGATCATCGGATAACAGCCCTGTCATTTGCGTAAACGCGTTCATTCTGTTGATAAATTCACGATCTTCGTTAGCGTTGTTGAGTTGACCGATATCTCCAGGCGAGGTGTTACTCACTGAGCCGTTTGGAATGGTTTTTTTCGGCATTTCCTTAACCGTGTTGTTTGATTTCATTATGACCTCCTTGTAAAGAATAGGACGATTATCCGCCGTTCTCGCTAAAACACAATTAGCCTGATTCAGCCTTTGCGCGCCGCCTTCCAGAAAATATTCTTCTGTTGCATTACGCACTAATATCGGCATCGTATATGAATCATTCACACTGTATATATGGATAAACCCGTTACCGCACCTTTTTGTCTGGTCTGCTCCCTATGAATGGTCAATAATGCCCCTCTGCAAACTCAACAGAAACAAGTGATTAGAGGGATGAAAAAGACAATTTTTGCGCTGGCGCTGGGCACGTTTGGCCTGGGGATGGCAGAGTTTGGCATTATGGGCGTGCTGCCGGAACTGGCGCGTGATGTGGGGATCTCGATCCCGGCGGCAGGCAATATGATCTCCTGGTATGCCTTCGGCGTGGTGATCGGTGCGCCGATTATTGCGCTGTTTTCCACGCGCTTCTCCCTGAAGTCAATCATGCTGCTGCTGGCGGCGCTCTGTGTGCTGGGTAACGTTATTTTTACCGTGTCATCGAGCTACACAATGCTGGCTATTGGGCGACTGGTGTCGGGCTTTCCGCACGGGGCGTTCTTTGGCGTGGGGGCCATTATTCTGTCGAAGATTGCGCCGCGGGGCAGGGTGACGGCGGCGGTAGCGGGGATGATCGCCGGGATGACGGTGGCAAATCTGGTTGGCGTACCCGCGGGGACGTGGCTGGGTCATCAGTTCAGCTGGCGCTATACCTTCCTGGCGATTGCGCTGTTTGACGTGGTGGTGCTGGTGGCGATTATTGCCTGGGTGCCAACGCTGTTTGATAAATCCGACGCGCGCCTACGAGAGCAGTTCCACTTTCTGAAAAGTCCTGCACCGTGGCTAATCTTTGCGGCGACTATGTTTGGTAACGCAGGCGTGTTCGCATGGTTCAGCTATATCAAGCCGTTTATGATGAACGTCTCAGGTTTCCCCGAAGGTGCAATCATGTTCATTATGATGCTGGTGGGGCTGGGCATGGTGCTGGGTAACATTCTCAGCGGCAAGCTTTCCGGACGCTACAGTCCGCTGCGCATTGCGGCAACAACCGATTTCGTTATCGTGGTCGCGCTACTGCTGATCTTCGCGCTAGGTGGTTTTAAAATCGCGTCGCTGGTGCTGGCGTTTATCTGCTGTGCGGGGCTATTTGCGCTTTCCGCACCGTTGCAGATTTTGCTGCTGCAGAACGCGAAGGGCGGTGAAATGCTAGGGGCGGCGGGTGGTCAGATTGCTTTTAACCTTGGTAGCGCGATAGGTGCGTTCTTCGGGGGGCTGATGATCACGTTGAATTTCGGCTGGAGTTCAGTGGCACTGCCGGCGGCGGCGCTGTCGTTCCTGGCGATGTCGTCTTTGCTGCTTTATGCGCGTTACCAACAACGGCAACAGAAGCTGGTGGCGGCCTGAGAGTAGCCTCTCCTGTGAGGGAGAGGCTCAGGGCATTAATGGCGAAGATCGATAACCATACGGCCACGGATCTGGCCCAATTCCATCTCTTTGAAGATAGCGTTGATGTCGTTTAACGGACGCAGCGCCACTTTCGGCACCACTTTCCCTTCAGCAGCAAACTGGAAGGCCTCGGTCAGATCCTGACGGGTACCGACCAGCGAACCGACCACTTCAATACCGTCCAGCACCAGACGCGGAATATCGAGGCTCATCGCTTCCGGCGGCAGGCCAACGGCCACCACGCGGCCACCGGCACGTACGGCGTCAACCGCAGAGTTAAAGGCAGCTTTCGCGACGGCGGTAACGACCGCAGCGTGCGCGCCGCCGGTCAGTTCCTGCACCTGCTTCGCGGCATCTTCACTGCGTGAATTGATGATAAGGTCCGCGCCCATCTCTTTAGCCAGCTTCAACTGCTCATCGTTCACATCGAGGGCAATCACTTTCGCATTAAAGACGTTTTTCGCGTATTGCAGCGCCAGGTTGCCCAGACCACCCAGGCCGTAAATGGCAATCCACTGGCCCGGTTTGATTTTCGAGATTTTGACCGCTTTGTAGGTGGTGACGCCAGCACAGGTGATGCTGCTCGCCGCGGCGGAATCAAGGCCATCCGGAACCTTGACCGAATAGTCAGCGGTGACGATGCACTCTTCAGCCATCCCGCCATCGACGGTATAGCCTGCGTTTTTCACCGAACGACACAGCGTTTCGTTGCCGCTATTACAATATTCACAATGGCCACAACCTTCGAAGAACCAGGCAACGCTAGCACGGTCGCCTACTTTAAGAGAGGAGACGCCAGGACCGATTGCTTTGACGATCCCAATACCTTCATGGCCGAGGATAACCCCAGTCTTATCACCAAAATCACCGTTTTTCACGTGCAGGTCGGTGTGACAGACTCCACAGCATTCCATCGCTAACAGGGCTTCACCGTGCTGCAGTGGGCGCAGCGTTTTTTCAGTGACGTTTACCTGATGGTCATGTGTGACAACAACAGCCTTCATATCCTACTCCTGGTTAATATGTATTTGATAATAATACTCATTAATGATTAGTGATAATGACGAAAATTGCAAGCCGAAGGGTGGGAAGAATCTAGTGGTTTTTCATATTGATAGCACTGAGCGTTAACAACTTTGTCATCAAGCGGTCATCATTTGTTCATCAGTAAACTACGACGATATCAAGAACGTGAGCGACAGTAAAACGTAGCCCGGACGAGACGGAACGTCGACTCCGGGATTATCAGTGGGTCGGGAGAAAACCCGGCGTCGCTGTGCTCGGCCGGGCTACGGGTAGGTTAAACTAACTGATTATTGATGGTTGCAATCTCCTCACGCCAGCGCTGCTGCAACTGCGGCTTCTGATGTTTTGGCTTACGCGCAAGGTCTTCGGCTAACCGCCACTCAAGCTCAATTAAGCGCTCTAGCAGGTCATCAGCTTCGGTTGTGACGTTCCCTTCTGTGACGGTGACGGAGCGCGGTGCGTCCGGGCAAGCACGGTGGCGAAGTTGCTCGTACACCGCGTCAGCGTCCGGCCATTCGCTCAAGCCATTCTCGTCAATCAACCAGAAACGGTTACAACTATTGCTGATAAGCTGACGGTCGTGGCTGACCAACAGCACGCCGCCGGGATACTCACAAAGCGTTTGTGCAAGCGCCGCTTTACCGTCGATATCCAGGTGGTTCGTGGGTTCATCAAGCAACAGCAGACTGTATCGGGCAAGCGATAATCCGACGAACAGCAGGCGAGAACGCTCACCGCCGCTTAAAGTACTGACCTTTTGCCCGTGCCGCGCCCAGCCAAAACCCGCTGAAATCAGCGCGCGTTTTCGGGTTTCTGCATACGGTTCAAATGCTTCAAGTGCGTCCAGCAGGCTATCTTCGTCGGCTAACTGGTGCAGCGTCTGATCGTAATAACCTGCTTTCAGGCGCGGATGAAGCTTCAGCCCGGCATCGGCCGACGACTGCTGCATCTGCCGCCACAGTAGGCGCAACAGCGAGGACTTACCGCCGCCGTTACGTCCCATAATGGCAACGCGATCGCCGCTTTGTAGCCGCGCAATATCAGTCGTAAACAGCGCCGGTAGGTCTGGTGCAGGTGGCACGGACAGATTGTCCATTTCCAGCAGACGGTCTGCCCGCAGCGCATCGCCGTGGAGCGCGAGCGTCCATGGTGTGCCGGCGGTGAGTTCCGTTTGGCTCTCCTTCAATCGCGTAACCTGTTTTTCCATCTGCTTGGCTTTACGCGAGAGATCTTCGTTGTCATACACCCGTCCCCAGGTGGCCAGCCGTTTGGCACTGGCGGTGACGCGGTCGATCTCTTTTTGTTCCGCCTTATGACGCAGCGCATCGCTCTCATCCTGCTCTTCCAGCGCCTGACGGGCTTTGGTACAGGGGAGTGAAAACGCGTGCAGGGTTTTATCACGCAAAATCCAGCTGGTATTAGTGACGGCATCCAGTAGCGGATTATCGTGTGAAACCAGTACGAAGCTGCCGCTCCAGCTATTCAGGAAGTTCTCCAGCCACAGCAGCGTTGGCAGGTCGAGGTGGTTGCCCGGTTCATCCAGCAGCAGCAGATCCGGTTGCAGGATGAGCGCTCGAGCCAACAGCAACCGCGTGTGCTGGCCGCCGCTCAGCGTTGCCGCCGGGTTATCTATCTCTGCGGGGGAGAACCCCATTTCCGTTAACAAACGCTCGGCTTGCCAGCGTTGGCTTTCACGAGCCAATTCCGGCAGCTGTGCCAGTACGGCCTGGATCAGCGTGCGGTCGAATAGTTCAGCGGGAAGATGTTGTTCTACGCGAGCCATCAGACAATGGTTAGCCAACGCGACGCGCCCGGAAGAGGGTATCAGCGTGCCGTCCAATACCTGTAGCAGGGTACTTTTGCCGCAGCCGTTATAGCCGATAAGGCCAATGCGATCGCCTTTTTTCAGGGTAAAAGAAAGGTCTGTAAAAAGAGGGCCGAAAGCCGTCTCAACATGAAGAGATTGTGCAGTTAATAATGTGCTCATTTGCTTACTCAAGAGTTACAGGCATGTGAATGCCTCGTCAAACATCGCTGACGATAACTAAGTAAGCCCGAGGGAAGGGTTTAGGGATTGGTGTCTTCGCTCAAGCAGAAGTTATCGCAGCATGAAACCGATAACGCTTGAGCTGGTGCGATCACCAAATGTATGTGAAACATTGAAAATTTCACAGTACAGCATAATTAACCTCCTTTTAATGTTGTCAGGTTGAAAGGTAATGGCAGTGTAGCGGCCATGTGAATATTAATCTAGTGAATATAATATTAGTTACAACATA
Organism: uncultured Kluyvera sp.; assembly: GCF_902485085.1. Lineage (NCBI taxonomy): Bacteria > Pseudomonadati > Pseudomonadota > Gammaproteobacteria > Enterobacterales > Enterobacteriaceae > Kluyvera > uncultured Kluyvera sp. The sequence continues at coordinate 193,939 of NZ_CABTJS010000004.1, read as the reverse complement.
CATTATATGGGCTGTAAAATAATCAGCATTGACTATCGTGCCAGTTTTCTTTTGTTCTACAGGAGAGCGAGGAATGAACCCGGCGGCGCTGCGCTTGGCCGGGCTACAATTTTGCTACGAGTTAGATGGAGGTACGACGGTAGCTGCGGTATTCCGGCAGCCAGAAGTTCTCATCAATCGCTTCTTGCAGGGCATCAGCGGAAGTATTGGTTGCGACACCTTGTTGCTGGGCCATTTTACCGACCGCGAACGCGATAGCGCGGGAGACTTTATGAATGTCTTTCAGCTCTGGCAGCACCAGACCTTCGCCATTGTTCGCGAGCGGAGAGTGTTTGGCCAACGTTTCACTTGCGGACATCAGCATCTCGTCAGTAATACGCGACGCGCCGGAGGCAATCACCCCCAGACCAATTCCCGGGAAGATATAGGAGTTGTTGCACTGAGCGATAGGATAGACGGTATCTTTCCAGGTGACCGGCGCGAACGGGCTACCGGTGGCAACCAGCGCCTGACCGTCGGTCCAACTGATGATGTCCTGCGGCGTGGCTTCAACGCGTGAAGTTGGGTTCGACAGCGGCATCACAATCGGACGTGGGCAGTGCTTGTGCATCTCACGAATAATTTCTTCCGTGAATAGCCCGGTCTGGCCGGAAACGCCGATCAAAATGTTTGGCTTCACGTTGCGCACCACGTCGAGCAGGGAAATCTCGTCGTTATCGTGCTGCCAACCCTGAATTTTTTCCTGTTTCTGCGCCAGTTTGCTCTGGAATGGAAGCAGGTTAGGCATCTGGTCGGTCAGCAGGCCAAAGCGGTCAACCATAAATACGCGGCTACGCGCCTGTTCCTCACTCAACCCTTCGCGCTGCATCTGAGCGATAATCTGCTCGGCGATACCGCAGCCCGCAGAGCCTGCGCCCAGGAAGACCACTTTCTGCTCATTAAGCTGGCTGCCCGCCGCGCGGCTTGCCGCAATCAGCGTACCGGCAGTAACCGCCGCGGTGCCCTGGATGTCATCGTTAAAGCAGCAGATCTCATCGCGGTAGCGGTTGAGCAGCGGCATCGCGTTTTTCTGCGCGAAGTCTTCAAACTGCAGCAGCACGTTTGGCCAGCGGTGTTTCACGGCCTGGATGAAATCATCGACAAACTGATAGTACTCGTCGTCGCTGATACGCGGGTTACGACAGCCCATGTAAAGCGGGTCGTTCAGCAACTGCTGGTTATTGGTACCCACATCCAGTACTACCGGCAGCGTATAGGCCGGGCTGATGCCGCCACAGGCGGTGTACAGGGAAAGCTTACCGATAGGAATACCCATGCCGCCGATGCCCTGGTCGCCCAGGCCGAGAATACGCTCACCGTCGGTCACCACAATCACTTTGATATTGTGGTTTGGTACGTTCTGCAGAATATCGTCCATATTGTGACGATTCTGATAGGAGATAAAGACACCGCGGGCGCGGCGGTAAATCTCAGAGAAACGTTCGCAAGCAGCACCCACGGTTGGGGTGTAGATAACCGGCATCATCTCATCAAGATGATTTTCTACCAGGCGATAGAACAGCGTTTCGTTGGTGTCCTGGATATTGCGCAGGTAGATATGCTTGTCGATTTCAGTTTTAAAACCCTGGTACTGGATCCAGGCACGTTCGGCCTGCTCCTCAATGCTCTCAACCACTTCAGGCAGCAGCCCGAGCAGGTTGAAGTTGCTGCGTTCTTCCATACTGAACGCGCTGCCTTTATTCAGCAGGGGAAATTCCAACAGAACCGGCCCCGCATAGGGGATATAAAGGGAACGATTTTTATTGCCTGGTAACATCTTACGTAACTCCGTTGTCTTTCAATCCAGCCATCTTTGCCGGGCCGGTAGAAACTGCAGCGCGCAAGATTATAGAGCAACGATTAACACGATGCTGACAAATTGGGCGTAAGAGCACAAAAAAACGCACGATTGCTTATAACATCGCCAATTAACCCTTTGTGCGATGGTGAAGGCGGGGATGTATTCATGAACTAAGCTCATGACGGTATTGCAACAGTGGGCATAGTTTCAGTGAACAATGTGCTGTAGGTTGTACCCTGGCTGAAAATGAAACACGTAATGCGAGGTAACGTCATGAAAGTGTTAGGTTATGCTGCTACAAACCCATCGACACCGCTAGCGCCATTCACCTTTGAGCGCCGCGAACCGCGCCCGGATGACGTGGTTATCGATATTCTCTACTGCGGCGTATGCCATTCGGACCTGCACCAGGCGCGCAACGACTGGGGATTCAGTACCTATCCGATTGTTCCCGGGCATGAAATTGTCGGTCGCGTACGTACCGTTGGAAAGAGTGTGACCAAGTTTAAACAGGGCGATCTGGCCGCGATTGGCTGCATGGTTGACTCTTGTCGCGTTTGCCAGCCGTGCCAGCACGGGCTTGAGCAGTACTGTGAAGAGGGTAACGTTCAGACTTACAACGGTCAGGATCGTCACGACCATTCCACCACCTATGGCGGCTATTCTCAGACGATTGTTGCCAGCCAGGATTTTGTGCTGCACGTCCCGGAAAATATGGATTTAAAAGGTGCCGCGCCGCTGCTGTGCGCCGGTATCACCACCTGGTCGCCGCTGCGTCACTGGAAGGTGGGTGCCAACAGTAAAGTGGCGGTAGTAGGGTTAGGTGGGTTAGGGCACATGGCCATCAAACTGGCCAGCGCGCTGGGCGCGGAAGTCACGCTGTTTACCCGTTCTCCTGGTAAAGAGACGGATGCCCGCCGCCTTGGTGCCCATCACGTCGTGGTGTCTACTGACCCGGCCCAGATGGCGAAAGTGCAAAATCAGTTCGATCTGATTATTGATACCGTACCGTACGTTCACGAGGTCAATCCCTATCTGCCAACCCTGACGCTCGACGGCACGCTGGTCTTTGTTGGCCTGCTGGGCGATATGCCGGAGTCGAGCACGCTGCCGCTATTGCTGGGTCGCCGTTCTATTGCCGGTTCCTGTATTGGCGGGATTGCCGAAACGCAGGAAATGCTCGATTTTTGCGGTAAACATGGCATCACTGCCGATATAGAACTGATTGATATTCATAACATTAACGATGCGTTTGAACGTATGCTCAAAAGCGATGTGAAGTACCGTTTTGTTATCGATATGGCGACATTGAGCGCATAACTTTTGTCAGGCTTAAGGCTTCCCCGGCTGAGCGCAGCGACGCCGGGAAACACATCAATATAAAAGGTCGGGGACATAATCGTGACACTGTAACTAATTAAGGCGTTATGGTCGGCCGGATTAGTCTTTGCCGCACATCCTGCAATGTGCCGGGCAATGCCTGATGGCGTTGCGCTTATCAGGCCTACACCAGGCCAAGTGTAATAAGACTTTCGGCGGTGGCGACAATCGCCGCCTGCGGGGAACGCGGTTTCCAACCCAGTAACGTCGTCGCCTTTTCATGGCTCACGTTCATATCGACCCCCAGCAGTTTTACCATTCCCAGCATTACCGGGTTTTTCTGCGCTGCGGCGCGTACCATTTCATCGCTCATCGGCAGCGTCGATACTTTATTTGCCGCATCCCCCAACGCCTGGCGAAGCGTCTTCGCCACATCAAGGATAGTCAAGCTGTGCCCAGCGCTGGCAAGAAAACGCTCACCGTTGGCCGCCGGATGCGTCATCGCCAACAGGTGCAGTTCGGCAACATCACGCACGTCCACAAAGCAGGAGTTGATATTCGGGCAACCCGGCTCGCCATCGAGCATGTTTTTGATAATGCGGGTGGAGTGAGAATAGTCAGCGCCCAATACAGGCCCCAGCACCGCGACCGGATTAATCGCCGACAGCTCCAGACCGTTGCCTTCGCGGGCGATGAACTCCCACGCGGCGCGTTCGGACAGCGTTTTTGATTTCTGATATGGCCAGACATCGCCACTGACATCGCTCCAGTCGTTTTCGGTAAATGGGCGAGGGTAATCGGCCGGGTGGCCCACGCCGATAGCGCCAAACGCCGAGGTTAACACCACGCGCTGTACGCCTGCATCGCGGGCGGCGCGCAGTACGCGCAGGTTGCCGTCAATGGCCGGATTCACCCAATCGGCCTCTTGAGTCTGGCTGCCGGAAGGAGTTGGAGACGCACCGTGCATCACGAAGCGACAACCCGCAACGGCATCGTCCCAGCCGTTGTCAGCGGTCAGATCCGCCACCACGAACGAAAGATCGGCGCCAGGTTCAACGCCGCCTTGCTGTAAATTGCGGCGAACCTCTTCTTCACGCTCAGCGGAGCGTACGGTGGTACGTACCTGATATCCGTTATTAAGCAGGGAAATAATGCAGTGTTGAGCGATAAAACCGGTGCCGCCGGTGACTAAAACGCGTGCTTTACTCATGATGCAATTCTCTTTATGCGATGGGTATATGACATAGAGTAAGCAGCGGTAGTCAGATTGTGAATGCTTGATAGTGCGTCTGAGTTGCGCGATAGTACGGAAATGAACATTGATCCGTTTTCAGACATCCTCAAACTGACGCATGCCGAATCGCTGGTAACCGGTGGATTCACCGCCGGTGGTCGGTGGGCGCTGCGTTTTCCTGCGCCAGATAAAATCAAATTCTTCGCCATTCTTCGCGGTCAGTGCTGGGTATTGCTGGAAGGGGAACCGGAACCCATCTTATTCGCAACCGGTGATGTCGGGTTACTCAGCGCGAAGCGCGAGTTTGTGCTGGCAAGCCATCCGGACGTCGAGCCTATTGATGCCATGAGCGTGTTCTTTGGCGCGGGCAAACCGCATGCGCCCATCGGTGAAGGCAATGACATTGAACATATCGGCGGTCACGTTCTGCTGAACCCGACCAGCGGTAAGTTGCTGACCCACGTGCTACCACCGTGGATTCATGTACCGGCAAACTCAGCGCAGGCCTCATCGTTCCGCTGGCTTTTGGATCAACTAGTACAAGAACGTGTTCAACATCAGCCCGGTTCACAGCTGGTTTCAACGCAGTTGGCGCAGCTGCTATTTGTGCAAATCCTACGCGCTCACTTGCAGAATAACGAGACGCTGCCCGTCGGTTGGCTTCGGGTGTTGGGCGACCGCCGCTTAACGCCAGCGTTGCAGCTGATGCACGGCGACCCGGCTCGTGCGTGGCACCTGGAGGAACTGGCAAAGGCCTGCGCCATGTCGCGTACGGTATTTGCGCAGCATTTCCGACAAACCGCAGGCATGACCCCGATTGCCTATCTGACACAGTGGCGCATGCGGCTTGCCAAACAGGCGCTAAGCGAAGCGAGCGAGCAGGTGGCTGAAGTGGCACAAACGCTCGGGTACGCCTCGGTTAGCGCGTTTAGCAACGCGTTTAAGCGGGAAACCGGTTTATCCCCAAAAGCCTGGCGACAAACCGCACTTAGCGCGCCTGAAACATAATGGTGTCGCTGACAAAGCTACCGTCGGCGGCAATCTCAAAATGCGTGCGCACTTCATCAGAGACTTTATCCTGCAAATAGCGGATAGCCTCGACGATATTTTCTGGCGTTTTCATTCGAGCCACCCAGGATGAAAATTCCAGATGCAGTTTATCGCCGACCAATTTATCCACCACCATCCCGCGATTGTTGACCATCGACAACCATTCACCCTGAGAGTAGTTATGAATGTGCGATGGATCACGCAGCATTTCGACCGTTTGCAACCAGACGTTGAGCATTGCTTTGCCCGGAGACGCGATATCCATCAGGATAAAACGGCCGCCAGGTTTGAGGACGCGGCGAATCTCCATCAACGCCGCCTGAATATCATGCCAGTGGTGCGCAGAGTAGCGGCTGATAACAATATCAAAGCTGTTATCCGCGAAAGGCAGAATTTCCGCCGGACCTTGTGCACAGCTGATATTACCCATCCCGCGCTTTTGGGCTTCCTGTTCCACAACTTCCAGCATCCCTTCGGACAAATCATACGCGGTGACCTCAGCGACCAAAGGAGAGGCGGTAAAGCTGGCATGCCCGGCACCACAGCCGACGTCCAACAGGCGTGCTTGCGTATCATCGACCAGCCATTCGGCCAGACGACGTAAATCAGCCCCCTGGGCGTGGACGTTACTCTGCAAATAAGCGGCAGCCTGACCGCTAAACTGGGACTTCACTAATGCTTCATGATGGTTGCTCATACCGGTCTTCCTCTGTTGTTATGTTCTTGTTAAAACGGACTATACGCCGGGATTAATACGGGTACAATATTGGCACTTATACTGGTATATCGAGTTACTACCATGGACAACACGGGACTGAAAGGGCCAGAAGCGCTGGGGACATTTTTACGCGTTAAACGGGAAAATACCTCGCCGGAAATGCTGGGGATCCCGGTGCTTTCGCGCCGGAGAACAAAAGGGCTGCGCCGGGAAGAGGTGGCGCAGATGAGTGGGATCAGCACCACCTGGTATACCTGGCTTGAACAGGGACGCGATATCACCGTTTCGGCTCAAACGCTGTCAGGAATTGCCTTTGCGCTCAAGCTCAAGCCTGCTGAGCGGGAATATCTTTTTTTGTTGGCGCATAAAAGCGATCCGCTGGTTGAGCAGGTTCCCGCAGTCGAGCAGACCATTTTGTCCGCCGTATACGCCGTGTCAGAGCCCTGTTATTTACTGGATCTCACCTGGCAGGTGCTGTCATGGAATAAAGGTGCCGAAACGTTGTTTAAGGGCTTTCTCGATAGCGAAAAATCCCCGAACATGATGCACTTTATGTTCCTGAACCCGCTCGCCCGGACGTTGGTCGATAACTGGGAGGTGCGTGCTCGCCGTATTGTCGCGGAGCTTCGTTCTGATGCTATTCATTATCCTAACGACACCACGCTCAACGCGTTTGTGCAGCAGATGAGTGAAAACAGCAGTGATTTTCGTGAATTCTGGTCCCAACAGCAGGTTATCGTGCGGGAAGGTGGCGCGCGTGTTTTTCATCATGCCACGCGAGGCGATCTGACCTATCGCCAGCTCAGCTGGCAGTTGGCAAGCAACCGAGCGCTGAAAATGATCATGCTGGTTCCCGAATCGTGCTGACGAAGCTGGTTTTATTACCCGGCGGATTGAAAGGCTTAATAAGTGACAGTGTCACTTAAAAACGGTTAGTTACTCGGTAAACAGACGCATAAAACAACGGCGTAACCAGGTGTTGGCTGCATCCTGATGCACATGGCTATGCCAGAACAGGTTAATCTGGATAGTCGGCAGATCGTAAGGTAATGGACGGATAACCAGCCCAAACCGTTGCGCTGTCTGTAACGCCAGTTTTTCAGTCACCGTGACGATAAAATCGGTTTCGCTCAGAATATAAGGAATCGCCATAAAATGGGGGACACACAGTTGCCCCTGGTCGGCAATACCGGCTTTGGCAAAGAGTTCAAAAATACGTTTATGGCCGGAGTCTTGCGCCATGACCTTGATATGCTGCGCCTCGCGAAAGGCGGCCTCATCAAAGGGCTGGTTGCTCAGCGGATGGTCTTTACGCATTAAGCAGACATAGCGCTGATCGAAGAGCCGCCGCTGATAAAACCCGGCTTCAAGCTGCGGCAGCAGACCAATAGCCAGATCCACGCCACCGTTCTCCATTTCTGTTTTTAGCGGTACTGCCGTATCACGAACCGTCGTGATACGCACGCCGGGCGCTTCTTTGCTCAATAAATTCATCAGCCTGGGCAGCAGGTAAATTTCCCCAAGGTCGGTCATCGCGACGCGAAACTCACGCTGACTTTCCCACGGGTTAAAACTATTGCGGTAGCTCAGCGTCTTTTCCAGCGCGCAGAGAATTTCATCCACATCACCGGCAATCGCTTCCGCATATGGCGTAGGGCGCATCCCTCGGGATGCTTTTTCAAACAGCTCATCGCCCAGCATCGTCCGCAAGCGCTTAATAGCATGGCTGACGGAAGGTTGGGTAAGGCCCATCATTTCGGCGACTCTGCCGGTATGGCGCTCATTGTACATATGGCGAAAGAGCACCAGCAGGTTCAGGTCGAATTCAGCTAAACGTGACATAGATATCGTTATCAATCCGATTAATAACCGCTATAAACCACACGGTATATCTCACCGCTCCGTTTCTTTATACGATTCATTAACAAAATAACAACATTAATGGTAAGGAACTGTGATGCAAGTGGATTTCATGCCGTCTCGTCGTCAGGTCGCCGTTACCCCCGGCAGTAATCTGTTGGATGTATTACGTGAGCACCAAATTCCCATCTCTTACAGCTGCATGGCCGGTCGCTGTCAGACCTGTCGCTGCCGGGTGATATCTGGCGATGTCGCTCATACGCTGCCGGACGATGCACCAGAACTGGAAACGGGTGAGGTGCTGGCCTGCTGCGCCACGTTGCTGTCACCGAGCGTCATTGAGCTTCCGCCTGCGGATGAAGTTGTGGTGCATCCAGCGCGTACCCTCAAAACCACGGTTGTCTCTTTTACGACGCTTTGTCACGACGTATGGCGTCTACGCCTGAAGCCCGCCAAGCCGTTTTCCTGGTCCGCTGGGCAGTTTGTCCGTTTGACGTTTCCCGGAGGCGGCCAGCGTAGTTATTCCATGGCGGGCTGTCCGCAAGATGACGAACTGGAGTTTCATATTCGTATCGTCTCCGATGGACGGGTCACACCTGGGTTACTGGAAACGCTCGAACCAGGTACCGCCATCAAGCTCAACGGCCCGCTGGGTGCCAGTTGGCTACGTCAGAAACATGAAGGCCCGATACTCTGCGTCGCTGGCGGCACGGGCCTTGCGCCGCAGCTATCCATTATCCGCTCCGCGCTGGCCGCCGGCATGCGTAACCCCATCCACCTCTATTACGGCAGCCGCTGGGCGGCAGATCTCTATGGCGTTGAGATGCTGGACGAGCTGGCACAGACATACGGCAACTTCCGATATCAAGTGGTGTTAAGCCAGGAGTCATCAGCATCGGGTGTCCGCAGCGGAAGATTACCTGCTGCGGTCATTCAGGATTTGCCGACGCTGGCAGGCTGGAAGGTTTATCCCGCCGGGCCGCCCGCGATGGTTGAGGCGATGACGCTTCAGGCAAAAGCGTTGGGCGCAAGAGCAGAGGATATTCACGCCGATGCGTTTTATTACCAATCGTAATGTCGTTTACCTGCATAGATAACAAAAAGGAGTCACGATGAACTTCACCTCTGAACCGCAAAACAATTTACTGTGGCCTGACGATGGCACTAGTCGGATACCGTTCTGGGCCTACACTCGCGACGATATCTACCACCGCGAACTGGAAAAAATCTTCTATGGGAAGCACTGGTGCTACGTGGCGCTGGAAGCTGAAATCCCTGAACCGGGCGATTTTGTTCGCAGCGTGGTTGGCGAACGCTCGGTCATCGTGGTGCGCAATCAGCAGGGCGAGATCAACGTGGTTGAGAACCTCTGCGCCCACCGTGGCATGCGCTTTTGTCGTGAAAAATCAGGGAATCGCACCGACTTTGTGTGCCCCTATCACCAGTGGAACTATGACCTTGACGGTAACCTGCAGGGCGTGCCGTTCCGACGGGGCGTAAAGCAGGACGGCAAAGTGAACGGCGGCATGCCGAAAGACTTTAACCCGTCTGAACATGGGCTAAAAAAACTCAACGTCGCCCGCCATAACGGCGTGGTGTTTGCCTCGTTCTCATTCGACGTTGAACAGTTGGAGCACTATCTCGGCCCGGACATTCTGGCCTATTTCGAGCGCGTATTCAGCGGCCGTCAGCTAAAGCTGCTGGGCTATAACCGCCAGCGCATTCCCGGCAACTGGAAACTGATGCAGGAAAACATTAAGGATCCGTACCACGCGGGGCTGCTGCACACCTGGTTTGTCACCTTTGGCCTGTGGCGCGCGGATAACCGCTCGCAGCTGATAATGGATGATAAATACCGTCATGCGGCGATGATAAGCCGCAAAGGAAACGGCGGGAAAAGTGCGGTAACGCAAGGGGTGAGTAGCTTTAAAGAGCAGATGCAGCTGAACGACTCCAGCTTCCTCGACGTAGTTGAGGAACCGTGGTGGAACGGCCCAACGGTGGTGATGATGACGCTGTTCCCAAGCCTGGTGATTCAGCAGAACGTGAACTCGATGTCGGTGCGTCATATCCAGCCCCGCGGGGCGAATGAATTCGATTTTGTCTGGACACATTTCGGTTTCGCCGATGACTCCGAGGAGATGACCCAGCGCCGCCTGAAGCAGGCGAATCTATTCGGCCCGGCGGGGTTTGTCTCCGCCGACGATGGCGAAGTGGTTGAATTTTCCCAGCAAGGGTTACGCCAGAACCCGTCCCAACGCACCATCGCGGAAATGGGCGGCACCGGCTATGAAAATACCGATCACATGGTCTCGGAAACCTTAATCCGAGGGATGTACCACTACTGGCGCGGCGTGCTGGAGATTTAAAACATGATGATTAACAGTGAAATCTGGCAGCAACTGGTCACGCTGCAAACGGAATATAGCGATATCGTAGACCGCGCCGAATGGGATAAATGGACCGAACTCTTCACCGATGATTGTGTGTATAAGGTGATCCCACGCGAAAACTACGACCGCAAACTGCCGCTCTCCACCATCAATCTGGAAAGCAAAGGGATGTTGAAAGATAGAGTCTACGGCGTGGCCGAGACGCTGTTCCACGACCCGTACTATCAGCGTCACGTGGTGGGGCTTCCGCATATTACGGCAATGACCGAGGAAGGGATTTTCGCCCGCACCAACTATGCCATCTTTCGAACCAAAGCGGATGGACACAGTGAAGTGTTCAACGTGGGTTACTACCTGGATAAGGTCGTACAAACGGCAGAAGGGCTGCGTTTTGCCAGCCGGCTGTGCATTTTCGACAGCGAACTGGTGCCAAACTCCTTAATCTATCCAATCTGAGGTGAGTAGATGTCTGATAACTGGATTTTAGCCGCTGAACTCGCCGACTTGCCGGAAGATGATGTCATCGGCATTGACGTGAACGGTCATGATATTGCGCTGTACCGCACTGAAGATGGGGTGTTTGCCAGCGCCAATCTTTGCTCTCACGGCAATGCACGTTTGAGCGATGGCTTTCTGGAGGACGGTGAAATTGAGTGCCCGTTGCATCAGGGGCGCTTTTGCATCAAAACCGGCAAAGCGATGTGCAGCCCGTTAACCGAAGGAATCGCCACCTATCCGGTGCAAATTGAGGGAGAACAGGTCTACCTGAAGTTTGCCTGATAGCAATGCGGCCGGGCTGAAACCAGGCCGCATGAATAGGGGCTTACGCTGTCAGTTGTTCTACCACGTCCGCCACGCTCGTCACGTGATGGATACCCCCAATGCCGGTTCCCAGGGCGATATAGCCTTCATCGGTATTACCTTCCAGCATCCCCAGACGCAGGCCGCGCAGCCCGCCCATAACATGGGCAATCTCTTCCTTGCTGGCACCGGCTTTATCCATTTCAACCAGCGTTGACGTCAGCTTGCCTGGCAGTGAACGATAGTAGTCAGGCAGGGTGCGGAACAGGTTCAGATCCAGGCCGTTTGCCTCGACAATTTTGTCCTTAATGGTTTGGGGAACGCGACTTTCTTCGGTACTGATAAAGACGGAACCCGCAAACACGCCCTCTGCGCCCAGTGCATGTGCCGCTCGCGCCGTGCGCTTATCAACAATCCCTCCGGCGGCCAGCACCGGGACATGTTCGACAGCGTCAGCAATCAGCGGCACGATAGAAAAGGTGCCGAGCGCCGTCGCCGGCAGCGTACCGCCTTCATCAAAGCCCGTTGCCACGATAATATCCGCCCCGGCACGCTCAGCTTCGCGGGTGTTTTCGGGGGTAGGATTTATATCGCGGTAGATAATCGTAATACCCGCTGCTTTTAGTTCATCGAACAGCGCGGGGATAATCGCCCCCTGGCCATAGCCGGTATACACCACCACTTTTACCGCTTCTTCTTTGATGACCTGTAGAATACCCGGCGTCCAGATATCGTTCTCCGGGCTTGGGATCAGGTTCACGCCAAAGGGTTTGTCGGTCAATCTTTTGGTTTTACGGATCTCTTCACGCATTTTCTCCGCCGTGGCTTCCGGGGTAGAGACCGCCGTTTCCGCCGTTAAACCGGCGTTTGGCCCCAACACTCCCAAACCACCGGCGTTGCTGACGGCCGCAACCAGGCGGGCATCGGTGAGCCATGACAGCGGTCCCTGAATGACAGGTTTTTCAATGCCAAGAATCTGACTGATACGGTTATTTTTCATGATGTTATCTCCTAATCGCAGCGCAAAATGGCTGGTATGCGTGCAGTGTAGGCGTCTTTATTATTAAGAAAAATAGTGAAAAAAGTGCATCACTATTATTAAATAAATAACAATAAGAACTTACTCCACAAAGGCATGCCGTATGCAGATAAATCTATTTGAAAATATTAAGATTTTTATTGAGATTATTGATTCGGGTAGCTTCAGTAAGGCGGCTGAAAATTTGCAGCTGCACCGACCGGCGGTCACCAAAGCCTTACAGCAGTTGGAAAAAGAGAGCGGGGTGAGGCTATTGCAGCGCACCACGCGGCGTATTTATCTGACGCCGGAAGGGGAAGAGTTTTACCGACGCAGCAAGCCGCTATTGGCGCAGGCTGACGATCTGCTGGCATCGTTTGCACCGGAAAAACCGTTGCATGGTCAGCTACGCGTCGATATGCCCATCGCCTTTGCGCGTCTGGTGGTGGTGCCGAAATTACCCCAGTTTTACGCCAGGCATCCGGATCTCGAGATAATCCTCAGCAGCTCAGACATGCGTCGGGATATGCTGCGCGATGGGCTGGACTGCGTGCTGCGCATGGGTGACCTGGACGATGGCGATTATGTCGCTCGACCGTTGGGGAATATTAAAATGACGACCTGCGCCAGCCCGGAGTATCTGGCCCGATATGGTACGCCGGAAACACTGGATGATCTTAAGGCGCATCACCAGGGGGTAAATTGGATCAATAGTAGCAGCCGACAGATCATGCCATGGCGTTTTGAAACGGCAACGGGGACTGCGGAAATCGCGCTGCCGGGGAAACTTATCCTCGATAATTCCGAAGTGTATATTTCAGCTGGTCTCGCAGGGCTCGGCTTATTACAGGGCATGAATTTCTTTTTACAGCCCTATATCGACAGGGGTCAGTTGGTGGAAGTGCTGCCCAATCACCCTTGCCCGCGGCGTCAGCTTTCGCTGATGTATCCGCATAGACATCTATCGCATAAGGTTCGCGTGTTTGCTGAATGGGTGGATAGCCTGCTGGATGATTTACGTTAACTTCGCAGCCATACTTCGTTATCCAACGAAGCATTGCCATTTCATCTCTTTATAGTGGTCTCACTTATCTGGAGGAGACCGCGATGATTGCCGTACTGTTTGAAGCCAATGCCGTTGCTGAAAAGCAGGCCCGATATCTTGAACTTGCCGCCCAACTTCGTTCTGAGCTCGACAACGTTGAAGGGTTTATTGCCATCGAGCGCTTCCAAAGTTTAACGACGGAAGGGAAAATCTTATCGCTCTCGTGGTGGGAAAATGAAGACGCCGTGTTGGCGTGGAAAAGAAATACCCAGCACCAGGCCGCACAGAGAGAAGGGCAAGAAACAATATTTGCCAACTACCGTATTCGGGTAGCCCAGGTGCTTCGTGAATATTCATCCGACTCAAGGCAGGCCGCTCATGTTTGATATCCACGTTATACTGCGTAATAGTCCCGGAGAACTGGCGCGTTTAGGTTCCACGCTAGGGGAAAATGGCGTAGGGCTTGAAGGCGGCGGCGTTTTTAGCGTCGGTGACGAATCCCATGCGCATTTTCTGGTCAAGAACGGCGAGCGGGCCAGGGAAGTGCTAGAGGCCTCGGGAATACCGGTCAGCAAGGTAAGCAAACCGCTTATCCGGCGGTTAAAGCAGGAGCGCCCCGGAGAACTGGGCAATATTGCTTTTGCGCTGTCCGAGCACGGGATTAACATACTTGTACAATACAGCGATCATGACAATCGATTGATTTTACTCACCGATAATAACGAACTGGCCGCTCAAGCCACCGGACAATGGGATGAATAAACCGCTTAACATCGCCCCGGCCAACGCTGATGGCAAGACGCTTGAAAGCACCATGTCGGAAGTGGCTGCCGCCATTGCTGACCCGTCGCGGGTCAGCATGCTGTGCGCCTTGATGGATGGTCGAGCATGGACGGCAACTGAGTTAAGTGCCGTCGCGGATATTTCCCCATCAACCGGTAGCGCCCATCTGGCAAAATTAGTGCAGGGGCAATTAATTAGCTGTTTATCTCAGGGGCGCCACCGTTATTACCGTCTCGCTGGAAACGAGGTGGCGACGCTGCTGGAAATACTGATGGGCGTGTCCATGCGAGCACAGCCGACAAGGCCAATTACGACCCCAGTCCATTTGCGAAAAGCGCGAACCTGCTACGATCACCTGGCCGGTGACGTTGCCGTCCGGCTCTATACATTCATGCAGGAAAAGGGCTGGTTTACGGAGGAAGGCACAGAGCTTTCAGCGGTCGGATTAGCCGGGTTTCGACAAATTGGCGCCACGCTTAACACACAAACCCGGCGCAAAACGATCTGCGCCTGTCTGGACTGGAGCGAACGACGACCGCATCTTGGTGGCAACGCCGGTGCGGCGTTATTAGCTGTATTTGAGCATCATGGCTGGATTGAACGAATTGCTGGCTATCGGGAAGTGCGTTTTACCGATGCGGGAAGAAGGGCGCTGGCAAAAAACTTTGCCATCACCCTTAGCTGACATCTTCTGAGCGTTATAATTTACGTTGCGCCACCATAAAGAGGCGAGGGAACGCCAGCAATATCTGGCCATCTTGCTGTACCGGATAGTTTTCCTGCAGCCGTTGGTGATAACGAGCTAAAAATTGCTGCTTCTGCGATTCATCCAGATCCTGAAGCCACGGCCGCAGACCGGTGGCGCTGACCCAATCGATAATCGCCTGGTGCGAATTCATTTTGTGATAATAGGTTGTACGCCAGATATCAACCTCGCTTCCCGCCTGACTCAAAATATCATAGTAGCGATGAACGCTCGGCAGCGGATCGCGACCGCGATTAGGGTAGCCTTGTTCTTTTGCCACTTCACGCATCAAAACGTGCGAGGGTTCTTCCCAGTTATACGGCATCTGAACTGCCAGAAAACCATTATGTTTCAGTAGACTGATAAGTCTGGGGAACAGTTCGTCGTGATCCGAAAGCCACTGCAGCGAGGCATTGGCATAAATCAGATCTGGCGGTATTTCTGGCTGAAGAGATCGTATATCCGCTTCAATAAAATGGCATTCGGGTAATGCATTTCGGGCTTCACTAAGCATTGCGGGGGAATTGTCGATGCCGGTAATGGCGGCATTTGGCCAGCGTTGATAAAGTAATGCCGTGCTGTTGCCGGGCCCGCAGCCAAGATCGAGAGCTGAAACAACATCGTTGAGCGGAATACGCGCCAATAGTTCAGCGGCTGGTCGTGAGCGTTCTGCCCCGAACTGCATGTACAGCGTTGGGTTCCAGTCGGACATATCAATTATCCTTAGGCGTTGTTAGGCAAGTGGTTGATGGGATATGTTATTTCAATGTTAATAAGGAATATTCCATGAAAATACGCTTCCCGTCCAGATTAGTTTCTGGCGATTTAATTGCGATAACCGCGCCATCGTCAGGCGTTCCTGCGCATCGCCATGCTCGACTTGATCTTGCCATTAATGCCTTAAAATCCAAAGGGTTTAGGGTTGTTGAAGGCCAGTGTTTGCGCTCGCAACATAAGAATAAGAGTGCGGATAAAGCGCTGCGGGCAAGTGAGCTAATGCAGTTTCTGTGCGACCCGGAGGTTAAAGCCGTAATGCCTCCCTGGGGTGGCGATCTGGCCATCGAGCTATTGGAGCTCATTGATTTCGAGAAATTAAAAGCGGTTGAGCCAAAGTGGTTTTCAGGTTTTTCAGACCTGACTACGCTGCATTTCCCGCTGACCATCTTAAGCGGCTGGGCAACCGCCCATGGCCCAAACCTTATGGAACTCGGCGCCAGAGTACTGGATGAAACCACAGGTCGCATCTGGACGGTGCTGGAGAGCGAACGTGGTAGCACGGTAACTCAATATTCGTCAGCACAGTATCAGGTTGAAGAGAACCAGTGGGGAGCAGAAACTGACACCGGTTTCAATCTGACTCAAAAAACAGTGTGGAAACGCCTTGATGGCAAAAGCGAGCGGCTCACGTTTACTGGACGATTAATTGGCGGATGTCTGGACATCATCGGCAGGATAGCCGGAACCCAATTCGGCAGCATTGAACCGTTTAAACAGCAGAGCACTGGCGATGGCGTCATTCTTTATTTTGAGAATGTAGAAATGGGCCCGTGTGAATTAACGCGGGCATTATACAGTTTACGTTTACAGGGCTGGTTCAGCGGCATCAATGGCATCATGATTGGCCGAAGTGCTGGGCCGAACGCTGACAGTGACAATCAACAGAATTATCTCGACGCGCTGCAATCCGCATTGGGGGATATCAACATACCGGTTTTATACGACGTAGACATCGGACACATACCGCCGCAAATGACGTTGGTGAATGGTGCAATGGCAACGGTGACGTTTAGTGATAGTGGCGGTTCGGTCGTGCAAGAGCTGTGGTGGTAAAAAACGGCGTGATTGTGATAATGGCGATAAAACGGACGGATTATTGAGGTGCACAATCACAGCCGCAAAACGTTGGATTTGGCCTGATTCTATGTTAGTGCGCATAATGTATATTATGTTAAATTGAGTTTGAGGGTGCTGAGTTATAAGCATTGACCGCTACCCCGCTATCTATCTTTAACACGAATAATGCCGAAGGCCCGACAAATACCTCGGGCCCTCAGTTCTAACGCGTCTGAACGCTAAATTTGCGCCAGACCACCGTCAACATAGATTTCAGCTGCATTAATAAAGCGCGAATCATCGGATGCGAGGAACGCGACTGTTTTACCCACTTCCTCTGGTTCACCCAAACGGCCCAACGGCACGCCAGCGGCGAGTGCATCAAACAGTCCCTGCCGGTGTTCTTCATCTACCAACCCGCCAAGACCTGGCGTACGGATTGGGCCTGGGCTCACGACGTTAATGCGGATATCTCTATCTTTCAGATCAAGCGCCCATGAGCGAACCAGACTGCGTAGCGCGGCTTTGCTGGCGCTATAAACGCTGAAGTTCGCCGTGCCTTTCACTGCGGCCGTGGAGCCGGTCAGGATCACTGAGGCGCCTGGGGTTAACAAAGGTAGCGCCTTCTGAACCGTAAACAGAACACCGCGTACGTTGGTGCCGAAAATTCGGTCGAAATGCTCCTCCGTGATAGCCCCAAGTGGCATCATGTCACCACCGCCGGCGTTGGCAAACAGCACGTCGAGACGACCCACGTCACTCGCAATCGTCGAAAATACGGTATCGAGGTCACTTAACACGGAAGCATCCGCGCGAATCCCTTTCGCCGCAGGGCCGATTAACGCCACGGCAGCATCAAGCTCTTCCTGGCGGCGTCCGGTGATGTACACCTTCCCCCCCTGTTCAACCAACACTTGTGCTGTTGCAAGGCCAATACCTGAAGTACCACCGGTTACTAACGCAATTTTTTCCGAAAGTTTCTTATTCATGATGCATTTCCTTAACTAAAGTATGAATATGCTAATTGAGTCACCGACTTACAGAGATAATCAGTCGTCTCAGTACGGTTGGTACTTTAGCGTTGTTAACCTATGCAGAAAAATACAGCAAAATGAAAAACACTCTTCACCGGTGTGAATAATGACGCTTTATCGTCGGGAAAATGTGAATAATGGATCGATTTTCAGCCCTTAAAGTCTTTACGCGCGTTGTCGAAACGAACAGTTTTACCCGCGCCGCAGACTCACTGGACATGCCCAATGCCACCATCAGCAAAACGATTCAACAGCTTGAGGCGCATCTGGGGACACGCCTGCTACAGCGCACCACGCGACGCATTACCGTCACGCCGGAGGGGCTGGAATATTATGATAAAGCGCTGCGTATTCTGACGGAGTTGGATGAGATTGATGCGTCGTTTAAAACCTCCAGCACTAAGCCCAAAGGTCACCTACGGATAGCGATTGGCGGCTCAACCGCACGTGACGTTCTGGTGCCGTTGCTGGCAGATTTCATGACCATTTACCCGGATATTCGTATCGATCTCCAGGTCGCGGATAAACCTTCGGATCTTATTAGCGGCAATATTGACTGTGCTATCCGAGGCGGCCCGATGGAGGACTCCTCGCTTATCGCACGAAAAATCGGTGAAGCGACGATCATTACCTGCGCCACGCCTGGCTACCTGAAACGATACGGCGTCCCCGCCTACCCTGATGAGCTCAGAAATGGGCACCGTCTTATCAGCTATTTGTCCCCCGCTAGCGGAAGAGCATTTCCATTCCGCTTTGAACACAACGGGGAAAAAATGGAGATAAAAGCGGAACATCATCTCGGCATTAATGAGAGCAATGCGCATATTGCCGCTGTAGAAGCTGGATTGGGAATTGTGCAGACCTTTACCTATTCGCTAAAAAAAGCGCTGGCTGCCGGTGCGCTGGTAGAAATACTCGGTAAATGGCGTCCTGCTCCCTATCCTTTTCACGTGGTCTACGCGCAAAATCGCCATGTGCCTCCCCGGCTTCGAGTTTTTCTGGAATGGCTTGCCGGGTCATTTCCGGCGGCAGTTAAGGAATAGCGTTAATATCGGGGGATAGTAATGGGTGACTACCAACTATCCCTCAATATACCTATTCTGCCTACACACGCTGACCTTATACGCATGGCCCGGTAGCGCAGCCGTACATCATAAACAGCGGGAATAATGGGAGTAATGGAATTAGTGCAATACTCCCCGCAGTGGTTAGCGACTGGGTTTTATCGTTGATAGACACCACAATTGGCTGCTCTAGCCGGTAAGGTGCCGCCAACTCTTCTGCGTAAGAAGAGGACCAGAACCCGTTGGCTTTAAACATCACGCCAAGGTGGTCGTTATCAAGAGTTGTTGCCTTATACTCATTACGCAGAATAGTTTGCTGGTTGGCATCCACATTACGCTTATCAATCACCACCATGTATTCAGCCGTGACCTCATGATCCTTAACCGCAAAATTCACCCTCACGCCGGATGCCTGCTGATGGAAGCGCTGATAAAACGTGTTATAGCGTTGATATTCCTGCGGCATACCTTCACGGAAGAAGCGATAACTGTGTTTTTCCGAGCTGGCAATAATGCCGGAATCAATCGGTTTAATCGCCACGATCGTTTCAGTCGGCGGCAGGTTCGGGGTATTGGCACAGCCAACCAGTAGTAACGCTACCAGCAATGACGCATATTTCAACATGTCTTATTTTCCTGTTCTCTATTGTGTTATACACGACATCATAGAACCTGGACGTAGGTATTCGTAACCCCCAGATACTTGTAGCATTGCCATTCTTATCATCTTTCAGAAACAACAAAAAATGTGACAACGTCACTTAAATAACCAGCAGCAATAATGTAATTATATGAAATATAAAAGAATTGACGTTTTTTCGCGCGCTGTGTGAATTCTGATATTTTACCAGTGCCATCCGTACGTCAGAATCCACGTACAACCGCCTTAAAATTGAGCGCAAGTTTAACATGCGTACCTGCGCCATTGCCGGATGCTCAGCTTTCTTGTAACCTTCTCTCGCACATCATTTTGACCTCAATTTTAACGGGCCTCCCATGACAGAACATATTTCTAAAGATCCTTTGCACGGCGTAACCCTGGAAATGCAGGTCAATGCGCTGGTAGCACGTTATGGGTGGGAGCAACTGAGCAAGCTGATTAACATCAACTGCTTTAAGAATGACCCGAGCGTTAAATCCAGCCTTAAATTTTTGCGACGTACCCCGTGGGCCCGTGCCGAAGTGGAAGCGCTTTATCTGGACTCATTGACCGGTGACGTGGAAATAACGCCGGAAGAACCGGCGTTTAATCCGTGGGGAACGTGGCGAACTAAGGGTTAACGAGAATCAGTGGTTTTCCACTGAACTGACGGTGACGAAGTTGATTTAACAGCGCGGGCAGTTTGTCAAAATCAGAGACCACCATCTCCTCTGCCACTAAACGCTTCGTCGCCAGATCCAACATAATTTTTTCTCCGGCCGCCGTTAGCTGATGCCAGGCATCATCATCTCCGAACCAGTGGAGTGCGCCGAGCGCCACTTCATGCATCGACAACGTGCGACCAAACGGCGCGCATGGCCACTCCGTCAACCGCCCCTGAATCGCGATGATGTGACCATTTGCCTTCAGCGCGGGAGTCAGACGAGCTGCATGATCCTCGTTAACGCTATCAATCACTGCAAAGAACGTTGCCGCTTTTTCCTCTGGCCACGTGGTACCGGAAGGCAATGGCCCGGCGATGCAGGTTTGCGCGCCCAAAGTCTGCAGGCGCTGCCAGTGACGGGGATTGCACATCGCGGTAACCGCAAATCCTCTCGCTGCTGCAAACTGCACAAGATAGTGACCGACGCCACCTCCGGCACCGCTAATCAACAGCGGCGCTCCGTTAATTATCGGCAGCTTTTCAATAGCCAGCAACGCCGTTAGCGCCGGACAAGGAAGGCTTGCCGCCGTTTCAAAACTCAATGAATCAGGCAAGCGCATCAGGGCACGAGCGGCAACGGGGGTATGTTCCGCATAACTACCAGGCTTCAATAGGCTTTGGTGATACGCCACACGCAGGCCCAGCCAGCTTTGATCGACACCCTCGCCCAGCGCGACCACCGTTCCCGCGCCGTCAACGCCGGGGACATGACCCTTTTCCCAGTCAACCAACCCCGGACTGAATACCTTCCAGTCAACCGGATTAAGTCCGATAACCGCGTTGCGAACCAGAACATCGCCCGCCGCGAGCTGCGGGACGGCGATACGCGTTAATTCAAGCGCTTCAGGTTCGGCGCTGCCCTGCCATGTCCAGGCAAGATGCGTATCAACAGGTTGTGTATATTCAGGCATAGGGCTTCCCTTGCTGTTGTCAGGATGAATA
Organism: uncultured Kluyvera sp.; assembly: GCF_902485085.1. NCBI lineage: Bacteria > Pseudomonadati > Pseudomonadota > Gammaproteobacteria > Enterobacterales > Enterobacteriaceae > Kluyvera > uncultured Kluyvera sp. Next base: position 172,895 of record NZ_CABTJS010000004.1, on the reverse strand, counting down.
AGCATCAACAATAAAAAACTGGCAGAAATAAGGCAAATGACATATCGGAATGATGCTTATCATTTTGTGTGATATCACTGTAGCTAATTGATTGACTTCACCGTGAATAGTACGAAAATATTTGCCACTCGCGATAACCCGAATAACGGCACCTATGACTCTCAGTTCTTTTAGTTTCTCCCGAATGTCAAAAACGAAAAAAGCCGCCGCGCTGATTGCCGCCGCACTATTTCTGGTCAGCTGCGACTCAAAAACCCCCGTTAAAACGCCTTCTGGCGTGAATACCGGCAAAACCCAGCAGAATAATGAGCCAATGCGCGGCGTCTGGCTCGCAACGGTGTCTCGTCTCGACTGGCCACCGATTAGCTCAATTAACGCCAGCAGCAGTATGCAGCGCGTTATCCAGCAGCAGGCCGCGATGCGCGACAAGCTTGATAAGTTGAAAAGCCTCGGCATTAATACCGTTTTCTTCCAGGTAAAACCGGATGGCACGGCACTGTGGCAGTCTAATATTTTGCCATGGTCTGAAACGCTCACGGGCACCATTGGTCAGTATCCTGGCTACGACCCGCTACAGTTCATGCTGGATGAAGCGCACAAGCGCGGCATGAAGGTTCATGCCTGGTTCAACCCGTACCGCGTCTCCACCAATATCAAGCCTTCAACGGTTACCGCGCTGAACAATACGCTGTCGATGACACCGCCGAGCGTTTACGTCCTGCATCGCGATTGGATCCGCACCGCGGGAGACCGCTTCGTGCTAGACCCAGGTATTCCGGAAGTTCGTGACTGGATAACCAGTATCGTGGCGGAAGTTGTATCTCGTTACCCGGTTGATGGCGTGCAGTTTGACGACTATTTCTACACCGAAACCCCGGCTTCAGCGCTGAACGATAACGCGACCTATCGCCAGTACGGTCAGGGTTTTGCCTCAAAAGCCGACTGGCGACGCCACAACACCCAGCAGCTGATTTCGCAGGTTTCGCACACCATTAAGCAGCTCAACCCGAACGTTGAATTTGGCGTGAGCCCGGCCGGAGTATGGCGAAATCGTTCGCACGACCCCGCTGGTTCCGACACCCGTGGCGCTGCTGCTTATGATGAATCCTATGCCGATACGCGCCAGTGGGTGCAACAGGGTTTACTCGACTATATTGCGCCGCAGCTCTATTGGCCGTTTGCTCGTGATGCCGCGCGTTATGATGTTCTGGCGAAATGGTGGGCGGACGTCGTCAAACCAACCAATACCCGCCTGTACATCGGTATAGCGCTGTATAAAGTGGGTGAACCGTCGAAAAATGAACCAGACTGGACGGTCCAGGGCGGCGTGCCAGAGCTGAAAAAGCAAATTGATATGAATGAGTCCGCCACCAATATCAATGGCACAATATTGTTCCGTGAGGGTTACCTCGAACAGCCGCAAACGCAGCAGGCTGTGGATTATTTAAAAAGCCGCTGGGGTAATTAAATAGAGAATGGAATCGGCGAACTGTCGTCGATTCCTTTACTATAAATGACAAGAAGTTATAGCGATGTAAAAGGTGTTATTAAACCTCTTGAATTTTCCAGTAAATACCAAAAAATACTTGCGGGGCTTATCGCGCAACCAGTAGTATCGAATAGAAGCTTCCAGAATAGCCTCATACAATAAGAAATCGTTTTTCCATCCTTTTATATTTTCCGCTTAGGTTACCCCCAATAGCTCCTCCATTAACGTCCGCGTTATTCTCGGTATATATGAGTACTATGACTAAAGAAACAGCGATATCTCGTCCTCAATGGACGAAAAAAGATACCATCTGGATGATGGGTGTTTACGGCGCAACGGTGGGTGCAGGCACGCTTTTCCTACCGGTTGAAATCGGTACTCGCGGCCCGCTTATCTTTATTCTGCTACTCCTGCTGGGATTTCCACTATCGCTCGTACCACACGTGCTTATCTGCCGGGTCTTTATGCGCGACCAGCAGAAGGACGATGGGAACGACCATACGCTGCCGCTGTTTGGCTCGTTCTTTGGCCCAAAAGGCCGTCAGGCCATGAAGCTGTTTTTCTGCGTAGCGCATTACCCGGTTACGCTGGTCTATGCCGTGTCATTGGTAAATGCGCTGAGCCACTTTCTGAGCGACCGCCTGCACATTGTCGGCATTAACCGCGCCACGCTCACGTTGATCGTTCTGCTTATTCTCCACCTGGTGTTGAGCAAAGGTCGCGATAAAGTCGTGAGTACCATGAGTGCGCTGGCTCTGCCGTTTGCCATTGCTATCATCGTTATCGCCGCCTCACAGATCCCGGCCTGGAACATAGAAAACATCACCCATGCCTGGCAGCAAACGCAGACCTCAACCCCTGGCAGTGCGCTGAAAGATCTGTGGCTAACGCTGCCGCTTATCGCCTTCTCTCTGTGCTCTGCGCCGCTGATTCCCGCGCTGGCCTCCTGGTATCGTGAACCGGGTAACGGTGGCGAGGAACAGTCCGTGCGGGTTATTCGCCGCGCTTATGGCTTAATTTTCTTCAGCATTATTTTCTTCGTGCTGAGCTGTATTTTGAGTACGCCGCGTGAAATCTTTGAGATGGCGAAAGACCAGAATCTGAACGTGTTGTCAGTTATTGGCGGCAATGGCGGCATGAGTGCGCTGCTCTATCTGGCACCGTTTATTGCCATTCTGGGAATGACGAAATCGTTTTTAGGGATTTCAATGCCGGTTGCCGAAACCTTTAACGTGCTGGCGACCGATCTCTTCAACATTAAACGGACCAGCCATATTCAGCGGGTTAAATTAATCACCTCGGTGCTGATGTTTATCGTCACCTCAGTGGTGGTTTATCTGAATCCCGACGTGATTAATATGATTGAAACGCTCTGCGGGCCGTTAATTGCGATCTTCCTGTTTGTGATCCCAACCTGGTTAATTTTCACGCGTCCGGCGCTGAAAGCGATGCGAGGGTTTATCTCAGTGATGGTGATGGCGAGCGGCGTATTGACCGTTTCGGCGCTGCTGTATGCGATGTTTTGAGTAAGTTAAGTGAGGGGGGCGATGTAGGTTCCCCTCACCTATTCCCCGACGTAGCGAGGGGATCGGTTGGTACTGATAGTCAGAGAGGCTTTTTTAATCGACTGATATTATCTCGAATCTGTCGTTGAATCTGGCTTAATGTCTCTTCAGTAATCTGGTCTGGATACAACGACCTTGCGGTGTCCGCAAACGCGTCACCTACCGTGCTAAACGCCTCTATTTTTTCGTCAATCTCTGCCAGAGTGAGTTCAGCTTCCTGCTCACCCAACGCCATCATATGCTGACGTTCGATATCCAATGCTTCCCCCATCACGTCCATCTGATGATAGCCACCCGGCCCATCGTTGTAGGTAACGTCAAAAGCGGGAGCCAGCGACCATTGGCCGTTTGCCGCCATCAGATAGGCGAAGTTCTTTGGGTGATCGTCGCGGTTATTAAAGATAACGTTAAACAGCACCCGCTCAAAGGCGCGGGTCTTCTCCCGAACATCATTCGTACACAAATGAGTGGCGCGTAGGAAGTTAACGTAATCCAACGACCCGGCAATCTGATAGTTTGCGCCGGTAAACGCGGCAAGACTTTGCATTGGCACGCGCATCCCGTCCTGGCGGTCAAAGCGCTTACTGGCAAAAGCGGTCTGCCCGTCCGGCAACGCAAAATAGGCGGTGTCTGGCGCGGAAATACCGCATTGACGAAGGCACTCACCGTAGACGGCTTCAATGGCGCACACTTCCGGGTGCTCTTGCTTCGCCGGGAATTTCACCAGCCAGCTTTCAAGTTCGGGTGCGGCAATCGTCGTAAACAGCCCCGTTTGCGGATGACGATACAGCAGCACCTTTGGGCGTGCCCCCTGAGGCGAGCCCCCCATTTGCAGCAGCTTTTGTAGAAACTGACCACCTTCACCGCTCAGTACGGCCTGAACTTCCTGTGCCAGTTGGGCAAGTGGAACATTATCTTTCGTCGCTAACGAGTCATCGGCCTGGAGAGGATGGAAAGTCATTGCGCCCATCGCGCCATTACCGATATAGGTCAAACGCTCCAGCGGCCCAATGCGCGCGGCGTTGAGTCCCCGGCGTTTGAAGAGGCGATCCATCAGTAGCATCCCCCAACCGTCGGGCAGTGCGTCGTAAACCGGGCCCGGCAGACCAAGCTGGTGGGCAGGGAAATCCCGACGCAGGCGTGGGCCATTGAGCGGTAACGTCAAGCGGGCTAACTCCAGCCCTTTTCGCACCGCCTCTTCGCTGTATTCAAAGGCAATCATTGGCCGCCCGGTCAGTGCAGTAGAGGAAACCAGTCGCCCCCATAGCCAGCGTTCTCCCCAGCCTTCGTAGTATATCTCTATTCGGTCAGGCATCGTCGTGCTTCCTCTTTATCCGATGGCGCGTGGCGCTTTTTTCATAGCGCAGGATATCGTCCAGGCTCTCAATCTTTGGCTTAAATAACGTTTCCAGTTCGTCGGCGAACCCCAGCACCATGGCCACCCTGACTAGACTATCAAAGTTGATGTTACGCCCTGCTTCCAGGTTAGAGACCGTGTTGACCCCAACACCGGCGCGAGCCGCGAGGTCGGCCTGGGTCATTTGCTGTGAAAGCCTTTCCTGGCGAAGTCGACCACAGAGCAGCTTTACAATTTCTGCGGGTTTACTAAGCGATAAATCCATCATAAGGCGACTTATCCATGATTATTAATGTTAATACCCAATATTATAGAATTAAGAGATAAAAATAGGAAGACCGCATAAAACACAAAATATTGTATTTAACGCAAAGATATGAAGATAGGAACCAATAAAAAGGAATTAAATCAGAAGTACGTCGCCCGAAGGCGACGTGACAAGCAATTAACGATAGACGTACATGCCACCCTCAGTGCCACGGCTGAACAGCACCTGCCAGAGCTCAATATCACGGGCGCGGAACGCGCCAGCGCAGGCGCACAGATAGTAGTTGAACATCCGACGGAAACGCGGCGTGTAGTTGGACGACAAACCAGACCACGCCTGGTTAAAGCGTTCGTGCCATGCCATCAACGTTTTGTCGTAATCACTACCAAAGTTATGCCAGTCTTCCATCACCAGGCGCGATTCACTGACGCTCGCAATCTGGCGAATCGACGGTAGACAGCCGTTCGGGAAAATGTATTTGTTGATCCACGGGTCTACGCTGAGTCCGGTTTGGTTACTCCCGATGGTATGTAGCAAAAACAGTCCATTAGGTTTAAGGCAGCGGTCAACAACGCTAAAATAGGTCTCGTAGTTTTTTGGCCCGACATGCTCAAACATCCCTACTGACACAATCCGGTCATAGGTGGTATTGAGGTCACGGTAGTCCTGCAGCAGGATATTCACATCCAGCCCTTCACAGCGCTGCTGCGCCAGTTTTTGCTGTTCGCGCGAAATGGTCACGCCGTCCACGCTAACGCCATAGTTCCGCGCCGCATAGGCTGCCAGCCCTCCCCAGCCGCAGCCGATATCCAGCAAGCGCATACCGGGCTCAAGCTGCAGTTTTTCGCAGATCATTTTGAGCTTGGCATTTTGCGCTTCTTCCAGCGTTTGTGCATGACGCCAGTAACCGCATGAGTACTGCATGTGCGGGTCGAGCATCAACGCAAAAAGATCGTTGCCGATATCGTAGTGTTCTTTGCCGACAATCCATGATCGGCTGCGCGACTGAAGATTAAACAGGCGCGCGCTGACAACACGTAAAATATCCTTCAGGTTACCGGGAACCTGTTTATCCAGTTTTGCTTTCAGGATTTTGCAGAACAGAATATCCAAACGCTCGCAGTCCCACCAACCTTCCATATAGCTCTCGCCTAACCCCAGCGAACCCTGCTGAAATACACGCTTAAAGAAATCAGCGTGGTGTACCTGAATATCCCATGGCCGGGCACCATTGATTTTAATATCGGCCTGACTGAGCAGGTCATTTCCCATCCGCGACCAATTATCGTTCAATTCATCAATGCTAATTACATCTGAGCAAACCGTGGCCATGTTTCTTATCCATAAACGAGTCAATATGATGTGCAGAAGATTATTATGGATAAGACGATGGTATGTATTATGATGTGAGGACAATATTTATCGAACAGATGCCATAATGATGGACGGTACCCTTCCTTTCTCCCTTCAGCAGGCTAAACAGTGGTTTTCATCGCAAGATGACTCAATGAAAGAGCTGCCGCAGTCGGTCTACTTTCGCTCTTACATGCTACCAGCAAACAATCACGTCGCCAGGCACAGCCATAGCTTCGCACAATTTCATTTTGCACGTAAAGGCAGTATGCGTATCGATGTGGCGGGGGAATGCTGGGGGATCCCCGCGCATTACGGTATCTGGATCCCGCATAACACCGAACACGCGGTATGGGCGCTGGATGACGTCTATCTGGAGAATCTGGATATCGACCCGGATTTTTTACCGGAATCGATCGACGAATGTAGGGTCGTGGCCATCAGCGATTTTGTTCGCGAGTTCATCCACTACGCGACAACCACTACGCCCGAGTGCTATGACATTGGCGCTAAGGAAGGTCAGCTGGTGAGCGTGTTGCTTGATGTGATTTTGAAGCTGCCAGAAGTTGAACTAATGCTGCCCTGGCCGCACGATGCGGCACTTATCAAGGTGTGCAGAACCATTCAGGAGTCACCGAGTCTTGAACATGCGATGGAAGACTGGGCTCATCATCTTGGCATGTCCGCCCGCACGTTTTCCCGTCATTTTAAGAAAGAGACCGGCATGCCCTTCAGCGCATGGAAACAAAAAATGCGGCTTCTGGAGTCGGTCATTCATCTGAAGAAAAATAAAAACGTCACCGCCGTTGCGCTGGAGGTGGGATATTCCAGCACCGCCGCATTCAGCTATGCGTTTCGTCAGGCATTCGGCGTTCCGCCTTCAAGCTATTAATGGATGGTTTTATTTCTGGGGTTGTACTTATAGATAAAGGCAATCGACCTTCCGGTTATATGCTGTACTTCTTTAATACTATGCCCCTGTGAGAGCAGCTGCTGAATGCGTAATTTATCGCGTTCAACGTCCTGCTTTCGGCTATCACGAGTCACCACCTCACGCGGCGTATTGATTTGCAGTTGAAGATGACACGCGCTTATTTTCTCCCACGCTAAGCGGCACTGATCTTTCGTCGCATCGAAATGCGTCGATATCTCCTGCCAGAGGCGTAAAGCTCGGCGGTAAAAGCCCTTAGATTCATTACATTGTGCAAGCAGGATGAGAGCGTTAACTTCGGCGGTCATAATCGTAAACCCACGAGTGAATGAGTGGAACGCATGTGCGCTATGGCTTAATTTATTTGTATGATAAATACAATTTAACGACCCTGTCTACGGCCCAACAGACCAAATTCCATACTCATTTTTCATGATTCCCATGCCGTGATGGCATAAACGCTCGCCAAAATGGCCCAATCACATCGAATGTTGGCTTTTAGCCAGCGGCGCAGTAGCATCGTAATGCGCATAATGTGTTTATCAAAACCGAACACGAGGATGCCACGATGAACATTACCCAGATCCGCAATGCTACTCAGCTGATTACCTATGCTGGAAAACGTTTTTTGATTGACCCTATGCTGGCACCGAAAGACGCATATCCCGGTTTTCCCGGCACCGCTCGTGCGGAGGTTCGCAACCCTATGGTGGAATTACCGTGTGAAATTGACGCACTGCTGGATGTCGATGCCATCATCGTGACCCACACTCACCCCGACCACTGGGATGAAACCGCTGCAAGCGTCATCCCAAAATCAATGCTCATTTATGTTCAGAACGACCGTGACGAAGCGTTGCTTCGCGGGCAGGGCTTTACCCGGTTGCAGCAACTTTCAGCAACCAGTACCTTCGGCGATATCACGCTGACTAAAACTGACGGCCAGCATGGTTCTGATGAAGCCTACGCGGTTCCTGAACTGGCTGAACGTCTGGGCGAAGCCTGCGGTGTAATTTTCCAGCATCCCACAGAGAAAACGCTGTACCTGGTGGGGGACTCAATCTGGATTGAAGGCGTAGCGGATAACATGCATCGGTATCAGCCTGGTGTCGTTATCATGAACACCGGCTGGGCGCATGTGCTTGGGTTTGGCCCAATCATCTTTGGGCTGGAAGACGTATTGAAAGCGCACCATCTTCTGCCGCACGCGCAGATTGTGGCCACCCATATGGAAGCGGTAAACCACTGCTTAGTCACCCGCCGCACCCTACGTACCTATGCTGAAGATAATAAGATGGCAGATGTCGTTCATGCCCCAGATGATGGTGACACTGTCACTTTATAGCGGAGATTAACCCTATGACCACCACCACGATTGCGATTGTTGCGAGCGAGGGTTTCAGTACCTTTCACTTCTCTGTGCCGCTGATTTTATTTGGCGACAATGTGAGCGAGCAGCCTCGTTTCACCCGCTTTATCTGCGCCGAAACGCCGGGCCTGGTGTGGTCAAAAGAAGGAACAGCGGTTCAAGCCGATAGCGATTTTTCGGCCCTGGCCCACTGCGATATCGTGATTGTTCCCTTCTGGCGGCATGTGGATGAAAAACCATCAATAGCCCTTCTGGAGGGACTAACTGCCGCCCACAAAAACGGCGCAACGCTAGTTGGCCTATGCCTTGGAACGTTCGCCCTGGCCTATGCTGGGCTACTCGACAATCGGCGTGCCGTCACTCACTGGGAATATGAAAAAGCGTTCGAGCAGCTGTTTCCGAAGGCGAGACTTGATGTCAACGTCCTCTATACCGATGACGACGGTATCATCACTTCAGCCGGGACTGCCGCCGCGCTGGACTGCTGCCTGTATGTGATTCGTCAGCGTTTTGGCGCCCGTGCAGCTAACCAGATAGCCAGACGAATGGTGACGCCACCCTATCGTGAAGGTGGACAGGCTCAGTACATTGAACAGGTGGTGCCACACCGTACCGAGGATACCCGCATTAACCAACTTCTGGCCTACCTGCAGGATAATCTTCAACAGGTACATCAGATTGATATGCTGGCCGAGCGCGTGGCGATGAGCCGTCGCACGCTGACTCGCCATTTCCAAAAAGCGACCGGCATGTCGATTGGTGAATGGATAACCACTGAACGTCTGCGTCGCAGCCAGACGCTGCTAGAAAGCAGTGAACTCAGCGTCGAACAGGTTGCGGAACGGTCAGGATTTCAATCTTCCATCACCTTCCGCCAGATATTTCGCGAGAAACTGGGCGTCAGCCCGGTGGAATGGCGCAAAACCTTCCGGGGAATGGCAATCGAGCATTAGCCAGAAATGTTATCCACAGAAACGGTGCACAACCTTGTGGGTAATTAGCCTAAAAGCCGTTGATTATCTGAAGATTCGTCCGCTGCTTAAGGGCGCAGCCGTAGTCTGCGCCCGAACAGGAGTGTGTTATCGGGGGTTAAGTGCTACCAGTTGAAGGCGCGAACCAGCGATAAGTCCCAAGCGGTTGCGAAGAGTGAAATGAACACAATGATGTTCACGGCAGTTTCGATTCTTTTTTCCATTCTGATTCTCCTTATGTCGGTGCAACCATTAAACATGGAAAACCTTAATGATTTATTCTGTTTGTTTAGTTTAAAGCGTAACAGAATAACGTACGAAATCATCAGCGGTGACAAACTCATCATAAAGCTTACGCGCCGGATTATGAATACGCGTATGCCAATAGAAGCGTGACCATCCCTGCTCTTTTCCTTCGTTTAGCACAAATTGTATGAGCGAGCGCGCTACCCCGTTACCGCGGAATGCTGGGTCAACGAACAGGTCTTCCAGATAACAGATAGGCGCCGTAACCCAGGTACCTTCATGCAATACGCAAAGCGCAAAGCCTGCCAGCTGCCCTTCAACCAGCGCCACACGACAAAAAATGGGCGACTGAGGATCTAACATACGCTGCCAGGTGTGTTCGGTAACGTCCGCAGGCACGCTACTGGCGTAAAACCCGCAATAGCCCTGCCATAGCGCCAACCACTGCGCTTTATCTTCTGCCTGTACCGGACGAAATGTGACGGTCATTGATGCCTCTCTTAGTTCAGCTGATAGTATTTATCAGCGATGATCCGGGCGGGTATCTGCGACTCATCATTCATTTGCAGCAAATCTATCTCGATAGCGTTACAGATAGCGTCCAGCGGTAAGTCATTATTTTCCATACCGAAGGGTTCTTCAAGCTCTTCCGCCAGCGTATCGAGCGAGATAAAGGTGTACGAAATCAGCACCGAGATAAACGGCGTCATGTAGTGCAGGTCAACAACCAGCGCGAACGGCAGCATGATGCAGAACAGATAAACGGTGCGATGCAGGATCAGCGAATAGGCAAACGGCACCGGCGTATTGGCAATACGTTCGCAACCGGCCAGCACGATAGACATATCGTTGAGACGAATATTGAGACTGTGGAACAGAATATCGGACAGTGCCCCGGAGCGGCGGCGTTCGGCCAGCCATTCTCCCATGATAAGCAGAATACGGTTAGCCGGTGACTGAGCGGCCAGCACCTGGGCCAGGTGCGCTTCAGAGAGGTATTTGGCCAGCACAACACGATTAGGCTGGCGACGGAGCGTGAGGCGCAAACAATGGGCAAACGCGATTTGCAAACGAACAAACTCCCCCACGTGCGGGTCGTCATGGAGGGTGTTTTTCACCTCGCACAGCAGAGACCGGGAGGCAATCATTAGCTGCCCCCAAAGTTGGCGCGCTTCGACGTAACGCGAGTAGCAGGCATTGTTACGGAAGCCGAGAAATATCGCGATAGCCACGCCAAGAATGCTAAACGGTGCCACGGTAAGCTTGAAGCCCAACGAGGAATACCACGGCAGAATGAGGATCACGACTATCGACAACAAGAAATTGAGCAGTAAGCGAGAGAAGATTTTTGGCAGTACAGAGCCGTGCCAGACGAAAATGCGTGCCAGCCAATGCTGGTTAGGACGAACGATCATGAGTTTTTCAATCAGGTTAATAAGTTGTGTATTAAACGTGATCTTGGTCATGTATTCAAGCGGTACTGAGGGGGTGATGGTATGCTGGTGTGGCCCTTTTTGTGCTGTTTAGCTTTGTTTGCACGGGGTTAAAGCGGGGATATAGAGAAGGTAATAACTGTATGTTGTAACTAATTAATGTTCTATTAGAAGGTATCGTGTAATCCCGGAGTCGGCTTCGCCTCGTCCGGGCTACGTTTATAGGTAGCGGCTTGCCAACGCAGGCGACTGCCCGCCAAACGCCAGTAAATTCTGTTGTAGCGCCTGATCGATAAGCGACTTATCTTCTACACCCGGCGCGCAAAGCATTTCTCCCAGCTCTACCGAGCGCAGGCTGGCGGTGACGACATCTTCAGCCGTCATACGCGGAATGGCGCTAAGATCCATCCCCTGCCGCTCGTGGAATTCTGTAGCAACAACCCCCGGACAAAGCACCTGCACCTTCAGGCCTGCAGGCGTCAGTTCTTCATGCAGAGCCAGCGAAAGCGAAATCAGATGCGACAGTGAAGCGACATAAGTGGCACGGCCTGCTGCCTGACCGAGCGGTGCTGTGGCACCAAATCCCAACATGCCAGCGACATTGATGATGGTGCCCTCTTCCCGTTCCACCATACCCGGTGCCGCGGCGTGCGCCAGAAGTGTCGGAGCAACCACTTTTACCTGCAGTAGCTCTTGTGCTTTTTCCAGCGGCAGCGCGGTAAAGCCCATATAGTGAGAGACACCTGCGTTGTTGATTAACAGCGCCAGAGGTTCATCATGGCAAAGCTCGCGAATGCGGTTAACGCCTTCAGCGCAGCTTAAATCGGCCACCACACCACGAATTTGTCCCGCCGGAAACTCAGCGGCCAGCGCATCCAGACGTTCCTGGCGGCGACCAACGGCAATCACGTTGTAACCCTTATTCGCCAGCCGGCGAGCGAATGCCTGACCGATACCGGAAGTGGCGCCAGTGACAAGCGCTAAATGTTTTTGCGTAGACATATGATTTTCTCCTGTGGGGTTGATGGGAATGATCATAGTCGTATGTTGTCCGGCAGATAAGACCGCTAAGTCCGCACAGGTTGTTCGATAAAACGGACAATGAGGTGCATAATCGCATAATTCCCGCGGCTATAGAGAAAACCAATATGCCAAAGCGCACAACGGATGAACTGGGCGACTTGAAAGCTTTTGCAGCGGTAGCGCATGCCGGAGGCTTTCGCGAAGCGGCGCGATTACTGCAGCTAAGTCCTTCAGGCTTAAGCGATGCGGTACGACGGCTGGAAACACACCTTGGTGTTCGTCTGCTGCACCGCACTACGCGCAGCGTATCGGTCACCGAGCAAGGCGCTCAGTTGTTGGAGCGTATTACACCTGCTTTTGCCGAGCTCTCTCTGGCGTTAAAAACGGTAACGTCATCCCGGGACAAACCCGCCGGAAATCTGCGGCTGAACGTTCCGGTTAATGCGACGCGACTTTTTTTGGCCCCATTGCTGACGCGTTTTCTGCAACGCTACCCGGACATTAGCGTGGAAGTGGTGGCAGAAAGTGGCGTCATTGACATTCTGGTTGCGGGCTGCGATGCCGGTATTCGCTATGACGAGAGACTGGAGCAGGACATGATTGCCATCCCGATTGGCCCACGCGAGCAGCGGTTTGCCACGGCTGCTGCGCCTGCGCTTCTCGAACAATTTGGGCGTCCTCAGCATCCCCATGATTTACTGAAGCTGCCTTGCCTGCGCGGCCGTTTTGCTAAAGGGAATCTGGAACGCTGGACTTACCAACGTGACGGGGAGATTTACCACATAGACCCACATGGCCCGCTGATCTATAGCGGGGGCAGCGCTGTAGATATGGGCGTCGCGATGGCAGCGGAAGGCGTGGGCGTTATCTATCTTTTTGAGGCATGGCTTCAGCCGTGGTTGGAAAGCGGGCGGCTCGAGCCCATACTTGAACCCTGGTGGCAGACCTTTACGGGGCCGTTTCTTTACTATTCGGGGGGCAAGCTGGTGCCGCCTCCGCTTCGCGCTTTTATCGATTTTGTCAAAACGTCCGATTCCTATCCAGGATGATTCCCGTTTTCCAGGTGGACCCCGTTATAAAAAAACCCGGCCGGAGCCGGGTTAGGTTCGGACTTCAGACAAATTAGCAGAGCGGTTGTACGGCTTTGCGCATGCCCTGAGTCAGAATAGCGTCGAGGTCAGCTGCAACCTGTTCGACCAATCCATCAACCTGTGTAAGATCTTGTTCCCAGTGATCGCTCACGGACAGCACCGCTTTCACCAGGTCGGTGGTGCTAATCTGCTGGTCGCGATGCTGAGCCCACAGCTGCTGGTAACGGTCAATCCAGTGCGCGTCGTCCTGCACCGGGTATGCTTCACCGTTACGCTCTGCGCGGTAGAAGGCAATCAGCGCTGCCAGCGCAAAGGTCAGACGTGCTGGCAGTTTACCGCTCGCCTTCTGCCCTGCCAGCAGCTGCGGCAGGATACGTGTACGGAATTTGGTCATGCCGTTCAGCGCAATGGAGAGCAGCTGGTGTTTGATGTACGGGTTACGGAAACGGCCGGTCACCGCGCTGGCGAAAGACTCCAGCTCGTCTTTTGGCAGATCCAGTACCGGAATAATTTCTTCGTAGATGGCTTTCTCAACGAACGCGCAGATTTCAGCATCGTTCATTGCTTCGCCCACGGTATCAATCCCCGCCTGGAATGCTACCGGAACCAGCGCCGTGTGCGCACCGTTGAGGATAGCTACTTTACGTTCTTTATACGGTTTGATGTCGTCGACAATCAGCACGTTCAGCGCCAGTTTGTCCAGGCGCAGTTCGCTGGCCAATGATTTAGGCCCCTGAATAACAAACAGGTAGAAGTGTTCAGCGGTATCGAGGAAACCGTCTTTATAGCCGAGTTCCGCTTCCAGTTTAGCCGCTTCGTCGCGTGGGTAGCCGGTAACAATACGGTCCACCAGCGTTGAGCAGAAAGCGTTGGATTCGTTCAACCAGGTCATGAATGCTGCCGGCAGCGCCCACTCTTGCGCATAACGCACAACCAGCTCATGCAGCGCTTCACCGTTATAGTCGATCAGTTCGCAAGGAATGATCACCCAGCCTTTATCCGCAGCACCGTTGAAATGGGTGAAGCGTTCGAACAGCAGACGCGTCAGTTTAGCCGGGTAGCTTACCGCTGGCGCATCATCAAATTTGTCACCCGCATGGTAGCTGATGCCCGCTTCGGTAGTGTTGGAAAACACAAAACGCATGTCAGGGTTGTGTGCCAGTTTGAGGAACTCGGCATAGTCAGCATAGGCGCTGATTTCACGGTTTACAGAACGAATCAGGCGCGCGTCGCTGACGGCTTCACCCTTCTCATTCAGGCCACGGATGATGGTCGTGTACAGACCATCCTGGGTGCTCAGAGATGGCGGGAAATCGCTCGCGATAGGACGAACGATCACCACACCAGAATTCAGGTCGGTATGTTCGTTCAGCAGGTCAATCTGCCAGTCAACGAAGGCGCGCAGGAAGTTGCCTTCGCCGAACTGGATAATGCGTTCAGGGTATTGGGCACCGGGGAAATCATGGCGGTTCAGTGTTTTCACAATGGGTTCCTTTCTGGATTAGTCATACAACCTGCTCAATTGGTCTAATAACTTATCAGATTTTCCGCTTATGAAACCCTGTTTTGATCAAAAGTGAGAGAATAAATAGTGAATCTATAAAAATTTGTAAAATATTGAGGTTGCCGTGAGTTCGCCATCAGGCATATAGGCATAGCGCGGGACTTCGCCGACTTTCTGCCAGCCACAGCGCGTATAGAATGTCTCAGCGCCGCTACCCGTGGCGGTATCCAGCACCAGCACGCTTTTCTGCGCATCCGCGGCAATCTCCTCCAGACGCTGCATCAGAGCGCGGGCAATGCCGCTACGGCGCGCACTTTCATGCACCAGCAACTTAGCCACATCAGCGCGATGTGGCTGGTTCTCAGGCTGGTCGACAACTAATTGCACCGTGCCAACAATATTCTGCTCGGCGTTCTTTGCCACCAGCACCACGCGCTCTTCACGCCCCACGCTTGCCGCCATGCGCTGCCAGAAAGCCAGCGCTGTTTCAGGCTTGAAAGGCTGCATAAAACTGACTGAAGCGCCGCCGTTGACGCAGTTACTGAGAACGTCAGACAGTGGCGCCAGATTGGCAAGAATGTCGGCCTCAGAAAAGGTGTGTAGAGTGAAAGTCGCGGTCATGTTCTTCTCCTTGTTGATATGCGCACTACTATCACGCTAACAATTTGATAACACAACGCCCTTTGTCATTGGATATTCTTATGCCTTTAGTGGGCAAATATTTGATTCTTTCCCCGACGCTTCGCTTCATACAGCGCGCTATCCGCCGCCTGTAGCCAATCAGAAACTTCATGCATATCAGGAAGCGCATCGGCAATACCGATACTCAGGGTCAGCGTCTGGTGATGATCCGGGCGCTCCGTCACCACCGCAGTCGCATCCATAATTCGCTGCGCAATGCCGCGCCCCTCTTCCAGTGACGTATCGGGCAGCAAGATAACAAATTCGTCTCCCCCCAGCCTTGCGGGCGTATCGGTCCCCCGCGTCGCCATCTGCAGGATCTGTGAGACGGTTTTCAGCATCACGTCGCCGACCTTGTGCCCGTGACGATCGTTAATCTCTTTGAAGTTATCAAGATCGATAAACATCAGCAGCGAATGGCCGCAGTGTTGCTTGAGACGAATCAGTTCCCAGGCAATACGCTGCTCAAGAAGACGACGGTTCGCGATATCAAGGAGGGGATCGAGCATCGCAATACGTTCAAGCTCCTGGCTTTTCAGCCGTAGCTTCACCGCAATGCTATCGGTCATAAAGCTCAGGGCGAGCAAATAGAGCGAGATAAGCGGTAGCGTCGCCAGCATCGTCTGCTGCGACACGAATCCGTTAAACGGCATTCCCGTAAGCACCCAGGTACCGGCAAAGACGCTGAGCATCGTCGCCGCCGCTTTACGCATCAGCGGGATCCCTCCGGCAGAAAGTCTATCCGCTAAAAGGATCGTGGCAATCGTCACCGAAGGTAACGGATTGACCGCCATCATGGCTATCCAGAATCCCCCGGCTCCGGCATCAAAGAGCAGATTCTCAAATTCAGCATCGCGGGGAATGGGCGCTTTGACAGCACGTAGATAGGCCACCGTTGGCCAGATGAAGGCATTGCACGCCAGCAGCAGTTCAAAATAGACCGGCTGATGACGTTCAATCAGTACAGAAACAATAGGCAAGAAGCACAAAAAGGTGCCAAGCATCCGCATCAGATACATTCGTCTGACAAACCGGGTACCCGTCACCTCATTATTCGTAATTTGCTTGCCAAATGCATTCATAACACAATTTATTCCGATACGTCGCCCGGCATATCATATTCAACGAGCGATGTCACTTCAACCTATCAGAATAGATAGCTTTTCAGAATAAACCTATAAATGTTAGCGATCGGGACGATTCATCTGCAGCACCAGCCAATGATGGATCACGCTGACCACATAATGCTGTTGCGCTGTGCTAAGCGGCTGTCCCTGAGGAATTCGGTGCCATTTCTCGAGACAACCGCGACAACAGGTTGCCGTCGCATGCTGCGCAATGAACACGGGATGCCCGCGCATCGGCGTTTGCTTACCATCATTTTTGGGCCAGGCGGGAGCAAGCCTGCCCGCGACAAAATCCGCCGCATGCTGGTCGATAGTCTCCGCCCCTTTGTCATAACAGTACTGCCGTTCTTTTACGCCCAGATGAAAACGGCTGCGAAACGGTGAACGTTGCAGTCGTTCAAACAGGCTTTCTAACGCGTCCATCAGTAAACCGAACGTCCTATTTGTTGCGTGAGTTTTTCCAGCACGGCGACCCCTGCCAGCGAGTTACCCGTTTCATCAAGCTCCGGGCTCCAGACGGCAATCGCCATCTCATGCGGCACAATTGCCACCACGCCGCCACCAACGCCGGATTTCGCCGGTAGCCCCACGCGCCAGGCAAATTCCCCGGCGTTCTGATACATCCCGCTGGTTGCCATTAACGCATTTACCTGGCGAGCCTGCATCGGAGAGATAACCGGCGCGTCGAGATGGAGCGCCTTCCCCTGGTTAGCCAGAAACAAGAAGGTGTGCGCCAGTTCTACGCAGTTCATTTCCAGTGCGCAGTAGTGGAAATAGTTTTGCAGCACCGTGGTGACATCATGATGGAAATTACCAAAGGATTTCATCAGCCAGGCAATCGCCGCATTACGCGCCGAGTGTTCAAATTCGGAACGCGCCACCTGCGCATCGTAGGCAATGCTGGATACACCGCTAAGCTTGCGCACAATTTCAAGCATCCGCTGACGCGGAGCGCTAAGCCGCCCCTGCAGCATATCGCAGACCACCAGCGCCCCGGCGTTAATAAACGGATTGCGCGGGATGCCCTGCTCAATTTCGAGCTGCAAAAGGGAGTTGAAGGGTTGCCCGGAAGGATCTTTGCCGACGCGGGACCAGATCTCCTCAGCCGGATAGTGATTCATCGCCACCACCAGACTCAGGACTTTCGAGATCGACTGGATAGAAAAACGTTCATTGGCATCGCCCGCGCTAAAATGCTGCCCGTCGACGGTGCTGATAGCAATCCCCAGTTTATTGCCGCTGACGCAGGCCAGTGCCGGAATATAATCCGCCACCTTCCCCTGCCCAATCAGCGGCCTGACATCATCAAGAATAGATGTCAGCATGGCATTATTGATAACCGTAGCCACTTACACTCCTTGCCCACAGGCTATTTTCGGCCTGGGAGTATAGCAGAGCCTAAGGGCTACGTCGTTTCGCTTAGTGTCTATCTTTCCAGACCGTCTGCACATTACAGAATTCGCGCAGACCAAAGTGCGAGAGTTCACGGCCAAAACCGCTTTTCTTCACGCCGCCGAAGGCAACGCGCGCATCGCTAGCGCTATAGCCATTGATAAACACGCCACCGCACTCCAGCTCATCGGCAAAACGTTGAGCCACTGCCGTATCGCCGGTAAAGATAGTTGCAGACAGACCAAATTCACTGTCATTAGCCAGCGCCAGCGCATGACTGGCATCACGGGCGACGGTAATCGCCGCCACCGGGCCAAACATCTCCTGGCGGAAAGCGGTCATGGTCGGCGCCACGTTTGCCAGTACGGTGGCCGGATAGTAGTTACCTTCACTACTCAGCAGTTCACCGCCAAGCAGCAGAGATGCACCCTCACTAACGGTCGCCATCACCTGGTTATGCAGCTCGTCGCGCAAATCAAAACGCGCCATCGGCCCCAGATAGTTCTCTTCATCGGTCGGTTCACCCATTTTGAGCGCCGCCGCTGCCGCAACAAACTTCTCGGTAAACAGCTCAGCAATGCCCGCTTCAACAATAAAGCGTTTCGCCGCCGCGCAGACCTGCCCGGTATTCTGGTAACGCCCAATCACCGCCGCCTGCACCGCCATATCGATATCGGCATCGTTCAGGACGATAAACGGATCGGAACCGCCCAGCTCTAGTACGCATTTTTTCAGCGCTGCGCCCGCCTGAGCGCCAATCGCTTTACCCGCACGTACGCTACCGGTCACGGTAACCGCCGCAATGCGCGGATCGTTGATAATCTGCGTCACGCCATCGTTAGTCGCGTTAACCCAGTTAAATACGCCGGCCGGAACACCCGCTTGCGCCACGATATCGCCAATCAGCGCTGCGCAGCCCATCACGTTAGGCGCATGCTTAAGAAGATAGCTATTACCCGCGAGCATAATCGGCACTGCCCCGCGCAGCACCTGCCACAGCGGGAAGTTCCACGGCATTACCGCCAAAACGGGACCAAGCGGACGGTATTCAATCACCGCCTGGTTGTTCTCAACCTGGGTAGACTCGGTCGCCAGCATCGCTGGGCCATGTTCAGCATACCAGTCGCACAGATGGGCCGATTTCGCCACTTCGCCACGCGCCTGTTTAATCGGTTTACCCATTTCACGGGTAATACATTGTGCCATCTCTTCGCCACGTTCACGCAGCACACGGCCCATCGCACGCAGCGCATCGGCGCGCTGCTCAATTGCCGTCTTGCGCCATTGACGAAATGCCGTATCAGCAAGCGTAATAGCCATATCCACTTCCGGGCCGGTGGCCCACGGCAGCGACGCGATGGTTTCGCCATTGGCCGGGTTAATAGAGATGGCGTGAGTTGCAGGTGAAGTCATCTTTTTTCTCTCTCAATCAATTGCGCAGTGGTGACAGTTTCGCCTATCCTGCCTTTTATGAAAAATGAATAATATTAACCGAACCATTCACGATATGAGAATGCTATGGATTTAACCCAGCTTGAGATGTTTAACGCCGTTGCCGTGACGGGCAGCATTACCCAGGCGGCGCAGCGCGTGCATCGCGTGCCCTCTAACCTGACAACCCGCATTCGCCAGTTGGAAGCGGATCTCGGCGTTGAGCTGTTCATCCGGGAGAATCAACGGCTACGTCTGTCGCCCGCCGGGCATAGTTTTCTGCGCTATAGCCAGCAGATCCTCTCGCTGGTCGATGAAGCGCGCATGGTGGTTGCCGGAGACGAGCCGCAGGGGTTGTTTTCCCTCGGTGCGCTGGAGAGTACCGCCGCCGTACGCATTCCCGAAACGCTGGCACGCTATAACCAGCGCTATCCGCGTATCCAGTTTGATTTAGCGACCGGCCCGTCAGGCACAATGACCGACGGCGTGCTGGAAGGCACGCTCAGCGCCGCGTTCGTCGATGGGCCGGTGATGCATCCAGGATTAGACGGTATGCCGGTCTACCCGGAGGAAATGATGATTGTCGCCGCCCACGGGCATCCGCCATTTAGCCGCGCCAGTGAGGTCAACGGAGCCAGTATCTATGCGTTTCGCGCCAACTGTTCTTACCGTCGGCATTTCGAAAGCTGGTTCCATGCCGATCAGGCGACACCCGGACGCATTCATGAGATGGAGTCCTATCACGGTATGCTGGCCTGCGTGATTGCCGGGGCCGGGCTGGCGTTAATCCCGCGCAGCATGCTGGAAAGCATGCCGGGACATCATCAGGTCGAGGCATGGCCGTTGGCGGAGAAATGGCGCTGGCTAACGACCTGGTTGGTGTGGCGACGCGGGGCGATGAGCCGACAACTGGAAGCCTTTATTGCCCTTCTGGATGAACCAGCGGTTTCATCATAAAGACGCTGAGCGGATCGGGCTGATACGGCGCAAAAGCGTCGCACAGTTGATAGCCACAGCGCTGGTACAGGCAAATAGCCGCATGTTGATGGACGCCCGTCTCCAGTTGCAATATGCGGCAACCGCGCTGCAATGCGGCGGTTTCCAGTTCTGCCAATAGTGTTTCACCCAGACGCTGTCCACGGTGCGTCGGGTTAATAAAGACCCGCTTCATCTCGCCCTGTCCTTCTTCTCCCAGCACAATCGCCCCGCATCCCACCGCCTCTTCACCTTTGCGGATAAGCATCACGATAAGCTGCTCGGACGGCAGCTGTGAGAGATCCAGCAGGTGATTGCTCTCCTCTGGATAGAGCGCCTCCTGATAGCGGTCAAGTTCAGCAATCAGGGCATTAACATCCGGGTTAGCAGCGTGTGTTATGGCGGTCGAGTACATAGCGGGTTCCTGTTCTATTGTTGTTTATTCACTCTATCATTCGACCTCGTGTAGTCTCATACCATTAACTTATAATCGTCGCCGGCTATTGCGCTAACCACTTGTTAACGAGTAGTTTTATCCCCTGTTGTTTGCCCATGCAATGGAATAACCATGAACACGAAAGCGCGTAAAGTCATGATAATTGGTGCCGGCAATGTCGGTGCATCGGCAGCCTATGCGCTGCTGAATCAGAATATTTGCGAAGAATTAATCCTGGTCGATCTGAATAAGACCCGTGCCGAAGCCCATGCCCAGGACCTCAGCGATGCCGCGGCCTATATGCCGGGAATGATGACTATTTCCTGTCGCGACGTCAGCGACTGTGCGGATGTCGATATTGCGGTTATTACCGTTTCCGGCGGCGCGCTCAAGCCCGGTCAGACGAGGCTTGATGAACTGAAAAGCACCGCCAATATCGTTCACAGTATTGTTCCGCAGATGATGGCTGGCGGCTTTAACGGTATTTTCCTGATTGCCACCAACCCTTGTGACATCATCACCTGGCAGGTCTGGCAGCTCTCCGGCCTGCCGCGTAACCAGGTTATCGGTACCGGCGTATGGCTCGATACCACACGTCTACGTCGTAAGCTGGCTCAGGATCTGGAAATTGGCGCGCAGAGTATTGACGCATTTATTCTCGGCGAACACGGCGATAGTCAGTTCCCGGTCTGGTCACATTCGTCGGTGTACGGCTCCCCCATTGAAAATGTTTATCGGCATCGCACGGGGAAAGCGCTCGACCGTCAGGCCATGGCGGATAACGTACGCAAGCTGGGTTTCGAAATTTACGCGGGTAAAGGCTGCACGGAGTACGGTATTGCGGGAACGATTGCTGAAATTTGCCGCAACATCTTTACCGGTAGCCACCGCGCGCTGGCCATTTCCTGCATTCTGGATGGAGAGTATGGCGTTGATGGCGTGGCAATCGGTGTACCTGCGGTGCTCGCGCAAAGCGGTGTACAGCAGATAATCGAGCTTCAGTTGGCCGACGATGAGCGGGAGAAATTTGCCCGCTCGGTAGAGATTATTAAGACCAATATTACGCTGCTGCCAGCTTGAAACCACAGGCACAATAGTGTTGCACAGTCCGAATCTACCCTCGGACTGTGCGTTTGTGCGTGATTTTCTGGCACTGGACTTATTTCTCCCAGCGCGTATTCCACTCCCATAATCGGTTGAAATTGACGTCGTTAAGCTCTCGTGAAGCGCTGGAATTCGCTTTATACGGCCTTGCGGTGGTCGCCGCTGCCCCCCAAGGCGACAGTGCGTCGTAACCGCTATCGATGGTGCTATCAACAATCAACACCTGACCGCTCGCCGTTTTACCCGGCAGATAACCCGTCTTTCCAGCGCCCTGATCCCATGCGCGGCCGAGTTTCGCTTTGAACGCACCTTTATAGCCATCATCGGTGGTAAAACGGCTGTTCGTCACCAGAAAACCGTACGGATTATCCGGCAGCGTATTAGGAGCGAGCACATACGCTTCCGGCGAGCGACGGCTGGAGACGGTGTGAAAATGCACGCGGTCAAAGACGACGTTAGCGCGACCAAACACGTAATCCACATCGCCCTCTACGTAACTATCCTGCATCAGTACGCGGTTGATCCTATCAGTCAGCGCCTCGTTGTGGCGATCGCTGACGTTGAGATACAGCGTATCCTGACGTCCCAACAACCGGACGTGTTGTAGCTGGATACGATCACCGTCGGTACGCAACGCCACGCCCTGATGGGTACCCCCGTCCACCGTATCCAGCAAACTGTTAGCGATTGTCAGGTTATAAAGCTGTAAATCTTGGCATTGCGCCCATAAAACGGCGGCACAGTTGGTGCCAATCAGCGCGCTGGTTTTTCCGGCGCACAGTGCGTACTGGTAGTAAGCCGGTGAACCCGGCGGGTAGCGGTCTGCGCTGACGGTTTTGCGATAGGTTGCTGGGCTAAACTGCGAGTCCAGCGCGAATTCGATTCTCACGTCCTGCGGCTGTTTGCCGGTACCAAAAAGGGTGATTGGCGGCGCATTGTCGGGGATATAAACCGTTCCGGTGTAAACGCCGGGATCGATGCGGATATAAAGGCGTTCGCTTCCCTGATGCTGGGCAATGGCAGCATCAATCGCTTGCTGAATATCATTATAGGGGGCCCCGGAGGTCGCGACGCGCCACGGGGTATTGTTGTCGGGAACGATGGGTTGGGGTTGCCAGGCTCCCTGCAAATCATGAACCTGCCCACCGTGGGCGAAATAGTTCTCTGCGGTATAGGCGACGGCTTCCTGCGCCGTCAACAGCGGCTTGCTTGCCGTACCCGTTGACGAAGCAGCGACGCAGCCCTGCAGCACCAGCGGCATACAGAGCAACGTCGACATTCCAGGGTAACGTAATCTTGTCATCGGTTCTCCATTAACAGTGTTAAATAGAAAAGAGGACCGATAATAATGGAACTACGTTTTATTTTTCAGGCCAGGGATCACGAATTCCCCGCATCAATATCATCGAACACCTGCTGAGCCAGATGCATCGTCGCATTTGCCGCCGGTAAACCGCAGTACAGCGCCGAGTGCATAATCAGCTCTTTCAGTTCGTCGCGGGTCACGCCGTTATTAAATGACGCCCTCAGATGCATTTTGAGTTCGGCTTCGCGGTTGAGTGCAATCAGCATGGCGATGGTTATCATGCTGCGCGTATGGTGACTCAGACCCGGACGCGTCCAGGTTTCACCCCAGGCGTAGCGCGTGATAAAGTCCTGAAACTCCTCGTTCAGCGGGGAAAGTTTCGCCACAGTGCGATCAACATGAGCGTCGCCTAGTACCTTTCGGCGAACCGCCATACCCTGCTGATAGCGTTCTTTATCCGCCATGATTCCTCCGTAAAAAAGCCACCAGCGCGGCATTAAATTCGTCGCTGGCTTCGATATTTGATAAATGTGAGGCCGGGAGACAGACCTGGAACGCGTCATCAATCTGTTGATGCAGGAAATCGGCATCGTCCACGGTGGTAACCAGATCATTTTCCCCGGCGATAATCAGCATCGGCACATGAATAGCCGCCACCTCGGCACGCAGGTCTGCGGCGGCAAGCGCATCGCAGCATTCGGCGTAGCCTTCTGCTTCTGACTCGGCCAACTGATGACACAGTTGCTCTACCACCGCGGGATGATGCTCACGGAAGGCATGAGTAAACCAGCGATCCGCAGAGCCGGCGGCAACCACGCCCATGCCTTCACTGCGCACGGTACGCGCTCGTGATAACCAGCCCGCCTGCTCGCCAATTTTAGCCGCGGTGTTCGCCACAACAACCGCCTCAAAACGTTCCGGCGCAAAGCGTGCCAGCCACAGTCCGGTCAGGCCACCCATTGAAATACCGCAGAAACTGGCGCGTTCGATATTCAGATGATCGAGCAGCGTAATCACGTCCTCACCCAGCTGTGACAACGTCACCTTTCCGCGTTTCGTTGTTTGTCCATGACCGTGCGTATCATAGCGCAGCACGCGAAAGTGTTCGGTCAGCGCGGGCATTTGCGCGTCCCACATCGTGAGCGTAGTGCCCAGTGAGTTTGATAACACCAGTACCGGTGCCTTTTCCGGTCCGTCGAGGCGATAATGGATATTCATGTCCCTAACTCCTGAAAGCGCGCCAATACCTGGCGCACAAAGTGGTCCGCGCTACCGACAGCGTTTGCCGGATCCAGCAGCTGCGTAAGTTGCTCTGAAGAAAGATGCTGGCTCACCAGCGAATCCTTTTCCAGTAGCGGTCGTAACGGACAATCAAGCGCGATTGCCCGATGGCAAATTTTTTCAATCAGATGGTGGGCATCCGCTTTACCGATATGGGCCGCTAGTGCCTGAGTGACGGATTCAGCCATGATCAGGCCATGAGTGATATCGAGATTATCACGCATCTTTTGCGCATTAACCTGCATCCCTGAAAGCAAATATTCGCTGTTTTCGAGCACGCCCCCCGCCAGCATCACCAGCTGCGGAAGCGTTTCCCATTCGGCCTGCCAGCCACCCAGCGCGCGTTCGTGCTGTTGAATCTGGCTCGCATACAGCGTCGCCATCAGCCCCGGCGTACGAGCGACCGCCGCAAGGATCGCAGCACAGCTAACCGGATTACGTTTATGCGGCATCGCGGACGAACCGCCTCGCCCTTCCGCAATGGGTTCACTCACTTCAGCGACTTCCGTTTGCATCATTAACGCAAAGTCATTGGCGAACTTACCAAGGGTCGCGCAAAGACCGGCATACCAGCTCGCCAGTTCAATAATACGGTCTCGCTGGCTATGCCATGGGGTATCGGGAAGCGCCAGGTTCAGTTCATCGGCCAGCGCTTGCGCAACCTGCGGCCCTTTCTCTTTTAGCGAGGCGAGCGTACCCGCCGCACCGCCAAATTGCAGAGTCAGGACGCGAGGACGCATTTGCTGGAGCCGTTCGTGCCAGCGCAGTAACGCATCCAGGGTGCCCGCAAGTTTCAAACCGTAGGTGATCGGCAGCGCATGCTGCATCCAGGTTCGACCCGCCATCAGCGTATGCTGATAACGCGCAACCTGTTTGGCCAGCACGTGCATAAGACGCTGAAGCCGGGACTCCGTCTGCTGTAACGCTTGCTGAAGTTGAAGCATCAGGCCGGTATCAATGGCATCCTGGCTGCTTGCACCCCAATGGACATAGCGAGCCGCCTCCGGGGCGCTCGCCTTCACCACCTGAGTCAACTGCTTCACCAGGGGAATCGCCAGATTGCCAGCATTCGCCGCCGCCGCGGCGAGCGCCGGAAAATCGAGCCGTTGAGCCTGACAGGCCGCAACGATAGGCTCCACCGCCTCGTGGGGAATGATTCCACAGCGAGCCTGCGCTTTGGCTAGCGCGGCTTCAAAATCCAGCATCCCCTGAACGAGCTGCTCATCGCTGAAAACAGCCGTGAGTGCATCCGTGCGCAATAGCGGGGTTAACAAACTCATTCCTGCTCCTTATACACGTTCAATAATCAGCGCGATTCCCTGGCCTACGCCAATACACATGGTGCACAGCGCATAGCGCCCACCGGTACGGCGCAGCTGGTAGGCCGCGGTCATCGCCAGGCGTCCACCTGACGCGCCGAGCGGATGGCCCAGCGCAATCGCCCCACCGTTTGGATTAACATGTGCCGCATCATCCGGCAATCCTAAATCGCGCAGTACCGCCAGCGCCTGTGCGGCAAACGCCTCATTCAACTCGATAACATCCATTTGCGCCAGCGTTAAGCCGGTTTGCGCCAGCACTTTCCGAACGGCAGGTGCCGGGCCAAAGCCCATAATCCGCGGCGCAACCCCTGCGGTGGCAATGCCAACCACCCGAGCCAGCGGCTGCAAGTCATTTTGCGTCATTGCCTGTTCGCTGGCTAATAATAACGCGCAGGCACCATCATTTACGCCAGAAGCGTTGCCCGCCGTGACGGTGGCGTCCGGGCGCACAACACCTTTTAATTTTGCCAGCGACTCCAAAGCGGTGCTGCGCGGGTGTTCATCCTGGGTAAAGAGAATCGGCTCTCCTTTACGCTGCGGGATCTGCACCGAAATGAGTTCATCATTAAATGCCCCATTCGCCTGCGCCAGCGCGGTTCTCTGCTGGCTTCGCAGCGCGAAAGCGTCCTGGTCGGCACGCGCAATAGCAAAATCGGTTGCCACGTTTTCCGCCGTCTCCGGCATCGAGTCCACGCCATAGCGCGCTTTCATCTGCGCGTTAATAAAGCGCCAGCCGATCGTGGTGTCTTCCATCTTCATGGCGCGGCTAAACGCACTTTCCGCTTTGCCCATCACAAACGGCGCACGGGACATACTTTCCACGCCGCCAGCAATCATCAGCTGCGTTTCACCGCTTTTAATCGCACGGGCTGCCACGCCAATCGCATCAAGGCTCGAACCGCAAAGGCGGTTGATGGTGGTTCCAGGTACCGTCTCCGGCAGCCCGGCCAGCAGCAGCGCCATGCGGGCGACGTTGCGGTTATCTTCCCCCGCCTGGTTGGCGCAGCCGAAAATCACATCATCAATCAGCGCCGGATTGAGCCCCGGATTGCGCTCCAACAGCGCTTTCAGCGGCAGCGCGGCCAAATCGTCAGCGCGAACGCCTGAAAGAGTACCACCAAAACGACCGAACGGAGTGCGTACCGCGTCGCAGATAAATGCCTGATTCATCATTGTTCCTTAAGCGATTTCCGCTACGGCGTGATAAGAGAGCGTGACCGGTGTGATGCGCTGCAGTTCTTCAAAGGAGAGTCCGTTGAATATCTCGCGTACCACCGGGCCGCTTGCGGTAATGTCGATAACGGCCAGGTCGGTATAGATGCGGCTAACGCAGCCCACACCGGTCAGCGGATAGGTACAGTGTTCAACCAGCTTGCACTCCCCGTCACGCGTGAGGTGGTCCATCATGACGAAAACCTGACGCGCGCCGACGGCTAAGTCCATCGCCCCGCCAACGGCCGGAATCGCATCTGGAGCGCCGGTGCTCCAGTTGGCAAGGTCGCCCTGCGCCGAGACCTGGTAGGCTCCCAACACGCAGATATCCAGGTGACCACCGCGCATCATGGCGAAGGAGTCGCCGTGGTGGAAATAGCAGCCGCCCTGCAATAAGGTGACGTATTCTTTACCTGCGTTAATCAATTCCGGGTCTTCCTCGCCGGGAGCCGGTTTTGGCCCCATACCCAGCAGGCCGTTTTCGCTGTGCAGGAACACTTCTTTGTCCGTCGGCAGGTAGTTGGCGATACGCGTCGGCAGGCCGATACCTAAGTTGACGTAGGCCCCTTCGGGAATATCCTGCGCCACGCGCTTTGCCATATCATCACGAGAGAGTTTTTGCATCATGGGCCCCTTAAGCGCGCATTGCCTGGTGGTTGAGGTTTTCCAGCGAGAAGATACGCTGAACGAAAATGCCTGGCGTCACCACGTTCTCCGGGTCGAGCTCCCCCAGCGCCACCAGATTGGTGACTTCGGCAATCGTCGTTTTTGCCGCGGTGGCCATGATCGGTCCAAAGTTACGCGCCGCCTTACGGTACACGAGGTTGCCCCAGCGATCGCCCTGGTGGGCTTTAATCAGTGCAAAGTCCGCTTTAATCGGGTACTCCAGTACATAGTGGCGACCGTCAATTTCCCGCGTCTCTTTACCTTCCGCCAGCGGCGTGCCGTAACCTGTAGGGGTAAAGATAGCCCCAAGCCCTGCCCCTGCGGCCTGGATGCGCGCGGCCAGGTTACCCTGCGGCACCAGCTCGAGCTCCACTTTGCCGCGGCGATAGAGGTCATCAAAAATCTGCGAATCGACCTGACGTGGGAATGAACAAATCATTTTGCGTACACGGCCCGCTTTCAGCAGCGCCGCGAGGCCAATTTCACCGTTACCCGCGTTGTTATTGATGATGGTCAGGTCGCGCGCGCCCTGCTCAATCAGCGCATCAATCAGTTGGGTTGGCTGTCCGGCTGGCCCGAAACCACCAATCATTATCGTCGCCCCATCGTTGATACCCGCGACGGCATCGGTCAGCGTCGGCACACTTTTATCGATCATCAGGTTGCTCCTTGATGTGCGACTATCGCACTTGTATTCGTTGTTCGCACAAAATGTGACCCGCTTAACGATGCCGGTCAAGGGCGATAATCGAAATATGGTGCGATAATCGAACATCGTGTATGTTTAGCTGAAGAATGTGATCGATGGCATAAACGGAGAGAAAATGGAGAAACATCCAGACGATATTTTGACGGGCGATAGCGATCCGTTTAAAGGTGACCCGAATTTTATGGCGTCGCTGGCGCGAGGGCTGGAGGTGATCCAGGCCTTCACTCCACAGCGTCGGGTGCTGTCGATTTCACAAATCAGTCAGAAAACGGGTATTCCGCGCGCGGCGGTGCGACGCTGCCTGTATACGCTCGGCAAGCTTGGGTTTGTTTACGCGGAAGATGGTAAGAATTTCCAGCTACGCCCACGGATTTTATCCCTTGGGCACGCCTGGCTGGCATCAACGCCGCTGGCGCGTTCGGCGCAGCCGGTGCTGAAACACCTGAGCGATATGCTTAATGAGTCCTGCTCTATTGCCACCCTCGACGGCGACGATATTCTCTATATTGCTCGCGCCTCCAGCTCACGCATAATGACCATCGATCTCGATATCGGCAGCCGTTTGCCCGCCTGGTCCACTTCGATGGGGCGCGTGCTGCTAAGCCACCAGCCGGAAGAAAAGCTGAATGACATGCTGGCGCGTATCACCATGATTCGCTATACCCCGCAGACCATCTCCTCCGTTGCCAAACTGCGAACCGAGCTGAAAACGATTCGTCAGCAGGGGTATGCGTTAAACGATCAGGAGCTGGAAATGGGGCTGCGTTCGCTGGCGGTGCCGCTGTTCAACCCACAGGGGCACGTGGAAGCGGCATTAAACGTGGGCGTTCATGCGGGACAAGTTTCCGCCGCCGATCTGTTAGAACGGGTGTTGCCGGAACTGCAAAAAGCGGCGGCAGAGCTGAGTTTGTTGCTGCGTTAGCGCCGGATGGCGCTTCGCTCATCCGGCCTACAGCGAGTTTATCTAGCGGCTCCGTTTGGCGTGCCGTTCCCAGTTTTCTTGCTTCGCGGAGTCCGATTTTCTCAGCGCAACGTAGCACGCACCGCTGCCGCCATGGTGCGGTAGCGCGCAGCAAAATGCCTGTACTTCGTCGAATTCGGTCAGCCAGCGGGCCAGATAGCTGCGAATAATATTGGCATGAGAACCGTCCTCTTTGCCTTTGCCATGAATAATCAGCACGTTGCGTAGATTCTCTTTCTGCGCCTGGCGGATAAAGGCAAACAAGTTCTGGCGACAAGATTCAACCGGCTGGTGCAGCAGATTCAGGCTGGCCTGCTGGTTATATTTCCCCAGCCGAAGTTTATCCAGCACACCGTTCTGTAGCCCTTCACGCTTAAATTCAAGCGGTGTCGCAAGCGGGACGATATCGAGAAAGCCGGTGGTGAGAAAGTTATCCAGCTGCAGCGTGTCTAACTCCTGCCGAGTGCGGGCGTTACGAACGGGCTGCCAGTGTACATCGTGGCACTGCTTAAGCGGCTGGACATCCTCCATGGCGTCAAGAAACAGCGATTTGTCATCAAGATTCATGAGAGCTCCCCTTCGTTACGTCTGGCGCATACTATAGCCGTGTCGCCGGGTTGGCTCAATGCGTTGTCATCCAGTTGCGTAATTCCTCACCTTCCAAATATCTTCATTCGCAACTTATTATTTATTTGTATAAATTAATTCATGCTTAAATGTCGTAAATTGAGAATTAATATTGAGCGGGCATTTCGAATACGTGAAATAAATCACCAAGAATTATCTGGAAAATTAACGCGAACCCGTTATAAATAGTAATACCCGCTGTTCGGAGCAAAAGTGGGAACAAGTATGGACACAATTGTGTGGTTGCTGCGGGGTCTGGCGATGTCGACAGGCCCCGATTTTTATTCTACTGACCGCTCTCGCCTTTTCATTACCCCGCTATTCAATAGCTTACTTATAGTCGGCTATACATTATTTTATATTTCTTGCCATCGGAAAAATTTAATTTTTATATCCTCTTAATTCGCACAATCCGAATTGGTTATATAAAACCATATATTTTACAAGGTTACACATTTGGGGTATAGAGCATCGTTGTATTCACATGGTATGGTGGAGTATAGGAATAATTCATTAAAATGAGAGCGTACGTATGCTGACTTTGCTCGAAGACAAAATTGCTACCCCGGTGGGGCTGCTGTGGATCCTGTGCGATGAAAATTTCCACCTGCGGGCGATTGAATGGGAAGAACACAGCGACCGTATGGATCAACTGCTGGACATTCACTACCGTCATGAAGGTTATACCCGCGTCGCTTCCCGCAATCCGGGTGGATTGAGTCAAAAGCTCGCTGATTACTTTGAGGGCGATCTTGCCGTGATTGAAACGCTGCCAACGGCGACAGGCGGAACCGACTTTCAGCGAGAAGTGTGGCAGACCCTGCGTACCATCCCTTGCGGACAGGTTATGCATTACGGGCAGCTTGCCGAACAGCTGGGTCGCCCCGGCGCCGCGCGAGCCGTGGGCGCAGCAAACGGATCGAATCCTGTCAGCATTGTCGTTCCCTGCCATCGGGTAATTGGGCGCAACGGCACCATGACGGGCTATGCCGGTGGCGTACAGCGAAAAGAGTGGCTTTTACGCCATGAAGGCTACCTGCTGCTTTGATTTTCTGTGCCTTATCGTCGCCTTAAGACATCTGCTTTCACAATCACTCCTGAAAATAAATGAGGTATATCAATTGGATATATCTCGATGGGAACTATCCCTTTTTAATATTAGGTGAATCCCTACGCCGAGACTTACCTGCTCCATAAAAAGATGTTAAAATTGACTAATATCAATTACGGCTTGAGCAGACCTATGATCCCGGAAAAGAGAATTATACGACGCATTCAGTCTGGCGGTTGCGCTATCCATTGTCAGGATTGCAGCATCAGCCAGCTTTGCATCCCGTTCACTCTTAATGAGCATGAGCTTGATCAGCTGGATAATATTATCGAGCGCAAAAAGCCCATTCAGAAAGGGCAAACCCTCTTCAAGGCCGGTGATGAACTGAAGTCTCTGTACGCTATTCGCTCCGGTACCATCAAGAGCTATACCATCACCGAACAGGGCGATGAGCAGATTACGGGCTTCCATCTGGCCGGTGATTTAGTGGGCTTTGATGCCATCGGGACAGGCCACCACCCAAGCTTTGCTCAGGCGCTGGAAACCTCAATGGTTTGTGAGATCCCGTTCGAAACGCTGGACGATTTGTCCGGTAAGATGCCAAACCTGCGTCAGCAGATGATGCGTCTGATGAGCGGTGAGATCAAAGGCGATCAGGACATGATCCTGCTGTTGTCGAAGAAAAACGCGGAAGAACGCCTGGCGGCCTTTATCTATAACCTGTCTCGCCGTTTCGCGCAGCGTGGTTTCTCTCCTCGTGAGTTCCGCCTGACGATGACCCGTGGCGATATCGGTAACTACCTCGGTCTGACGGTAGAAACCATCAGCCGTCTGCTGGGTCGTTTCCAGAAAAGCGGCATGCTGGCAGTAAAAGGCAAATACATTACGATTGAAAACAGCGATGCGCTGGCAATCCTCGCGGGACATACTCGCAACGTTGCCTGATAGATTCTGAGCACTTGCTGAAAAACCCCGAATTTTCGGGGTTTTTTATTGCCGTTATGTTTCCACCACTCGCTTCAGTCATCGTGATTTTCTGATGGCTGGAGATAGTCTGAAAATCGGCAACATTCCCTCCCCCAATGCCTGACCATCTCGCAGAATGCCGCAGAAATAGCGTTAATTCCATTCCAGCTATAAGTAAATCCTTGGGGCTAAATTCCAATACGGCAGTAATGTTAATTTATCCTGTTTGTTGATCTAGCGAAGGTTATCCCCTGTTTCATTCTCCATATATGAGTTATCTTTTACTTACAAACTGTGGTTACAGCTGTAAGGAGACCTGTATGGCCAAGTATCAAAATATGCTCGTTGCTATCGACCCGAACCAGGACGATCAGCCGGCGCTGCGACGCGCTGTTTATCTACATCAACGAATTGGCGGGCGCATTAAAGCCTTTTTGCCTATCTATGACTTCTCTTATGAAATGACCACCCTTTTGTCTCCTGACGAGCGCACCGCAATGCGCCAGGGCGTAATTAGCCAGCGAACCGCATGGATCCGCGAGCAGGCTAAATTCTACCTGGAGGCTGGCGTACCGCTGGAAATTAAAGTGGTGTGGCACAATCGCCCCTTCGAAGCGATTATTCAGGAGGTTATCAGCGGTGGCCACGACCTGATGCTGAAAATGGCCCACCAGCATGACAAGCTGGAATCCGTCATCTTTACCCCGACCGACTGGCACCTGCTGCGCAAATGCCCTTGCCCGGTGTGGATGGTGAAAGATCAGCCGTGGCCAGAAGGCGGTAAAGCGCTGGTGGCCGTCAACCTCGCCAGCGAAGAGGAATACCACAACGCGCTGAACGAGAAGCTGGTCAAAGAGACGATGGAGCTGGCAGACCAGGTTAACCATACCGAGGTTCACCTGATTGGCGCCTACCCTGTAACCCCTATCAATATCGCGATTGAACTGCCTGATTTTGATCCAAGCGTGTATAACGACGCGATTCGCGGTCAGCATCTTCTGGCGATGAAATCGCTGCGCCAGAAATTTGGTATCGACGAAAAATTCACCCACGTTGAGAAAGGGCTGCCTGAAGAGGTTATCCCGGATCTGGCCGCGCATCTGGATGCCGGTATCGTGGTGCTGGGCACCGTCGGCCGTACTGGTATTTCAGCGGCATTCCTGGGTAATACGGCGGAACAGGTCATTGACCACCTGCGTTGCGATCTGCTTGCTATTAAGCCAAATGATTACCAGACGCCGGTCGAGATGGATGACGAAGAGGACGATTAACGGTCCTGGTGATGGTAATAAAAAAACCGGCTCATGCCGGTTTTTTTATGTCTGGTATCACACACCTATCAGTGGAGCCCTAGTCGCCAGGCAAAATCGATTTCTTCTTTGAGCTCAATGGCGGAAAGTGACATCAGGTCGGCAAATTCCAGCTCAAGCTGTTTAACGCGTTTCAGGTACTGTGCGGGGGTTAAAGGCGTGGTTTCACGGCGGAGATATTCGATGGCCAGTTGTGCAGGCGATAACAAGGTATCCATAACTTCCTCTTAGGTGTGGACGACTTGAAGTAGTGTAACACCTTTGAGTGTGCAATTTTTGACCAAAAGCAATCAAGAGACAAATAAAAAAAGCCGCCGGTCCACGAGACCCGACGGCTTCATTTTCAAACGAACAATCAGAGCGCTTTCAGAATCGCGTCTACGCTTGCTTTAGCATCACCAAAGAGCATAGAGGTGTTCTCTTTAAAGAACAGCGGGTTCTGCACGCCAGCATAGCCCGTGTTCATTGAGCGTTTGAAGACGATAACGTTCTGCGCCTTCCACACTTCCAGAACCGGCATCCCGGCGATTGGGCTCTTCGGATCGTCCTGTGCAGCCGGGTTAACGGTGTCGTTCGCACCGATAACCAGCACCGTGTCGGTATCGGAGAAGTCGTCGTTAATCTCGTCCATCTCCAGCACAATATCGTAAGGCACCTTCGCTTCCGCCAGCAGCACGTTCATATGGCCTGGCAGACGCCCGGCAACCGGGTGAATACCGAAACGAACCTTAATACCGCGTGCACGTAGCTTGTCGGTGATTTCAGCCACCGGATACTGCGCCTGTGCCACCGCCATGCCGTAGCCCGGGGTGATAATCACCGTGTGAGAGTTTTTCAGCATTTCCGCCGTCTCTTCCGCGGTGATTTCACGGTGCTCGCCCACTTCTTCGTCGCTACCGGTAGAGGAACCATCGGTACCAAAACCACCGGCAATGACGCTGAAGAACGAACGGTTCATTGCTTTACACATGATGTACGACAGGATGGCACCAGAAGAACCCACCAGCGCACCGGTCACGATCAGCAGGTCGTTGCTGAGCATGAAGCCCGCCGCCGCCGCCGCCCAACCGGAGTAGGAGTTCAGCATCGAAACCACCACCGGCATATCCGCACCGCCGATGGAAGCCACCAGATGCCAGCCAAAAGCCAGCGCGATAACGGTCATCACCAGCAGGCACAGCACCTGAGTCCCGACGCTATCGGTACGAACGAACGCCACCAGCAGCAGGAAAGAGACTACCAGCGCGGCGAGGTTCAGCTTGTGACGGTTTGGCAGCATCAGCGGCTTAGACGACATTTTACCGCACAGCTTACCGAACGCCACGATAGAACCGGTAAAGGTCACCGCACCGATGAAAATACCGAGGAACACTTCGGTCAGGTGAATATTGACCAGAATCTGCTCCATGCCGGTTTCGTGCTGCAGGTAGCTGTTAAAGCCCACCAGCACCGCTGCCAGACCCACGAAGCTGTGCAGAACCGCCACCAGCTCCGGCATTTCGGTCATTTCAACTTTCTTCGCCAGGCGAATACCAATCGCGCCGCCGATGATCATCGCCAGCAGGATCCACGCCACGTTGCTGGTATCCGGCCCGAAGATGGTCGCAATCAGTGCGATAGCCATCCCGGCAATACCGTAGTAGTTGCCCTGTTGGGACGTTTCGTGTTTGGACAGCCCTGCAAGGCTAAAAATAAACAGGATCGCGGCAACAATGTATGCAGCTGTAACTAATCCTCCAGACATGTGTTACCCCTTATCCTTTGCGGAACATTTTCAGCATGCGCTGAGTGACGGTGAAACCACCAAAAATATTAATGCTGGCGATCAATACCGCGATAAAACTCAGGAAGCTGACCCAGCCACCATGGCCAATCTGCAGAAGCGCCCCGACCACGATAATGCCCGAGATGGCATTTGTGACCG
Organism: uncultured Kluyvera sp.; assembly: GCF_902485085.1. Taxonomy (NCBI): domain Bacteria; kingdom Pseudomonadati; phylum Pseudomonadota; class Gammaproteobacteria; order Enterobacterales; family Enterobacteriaceae; genus Kluyvera; species uncultured Kluyvera sp. The sequence continues at coordinate 137,814 of NZ_CABTJS010000004.1, read as the reverse complement.
ACATCAGCGGCGTGTGCAATGCATGAGAAACGTTCCACACCACGTAGTAACCCACTACGCAGGACAGCGCGAACACCGTAAAGTGACCGAGGAACTCTTTTGGCGCGACGTTCGCCAGCCAACCGAATAGAATAATCACCAGCGCCATCAGCGCATACTTGCGCCATGGTGAAGCCGGTTTAGCCGCTTCTTTTGGCTCTTCAGCCACTTTCTTCGCCGCCTGAGGCTGCGCAGAAACCTGAATTGGCGGTGCCGGCCAGGTGACTTCGCCTTCGCGGATCACGGTCACGCCGCGTACCACGACGTCGTCAAAGTCGATGGTGACGTTGCCGTCTTTCTCTTTGCACAGCAGCTTCAGCAGGTTTACCAGATTGGTACCGTACAGCTGGGAGGATTGCGTCGGCAGACGACCGGCAAGGTCGGTATACCCAATCACCTTCACGCCGTTTGGCGTGGTGACGATTTGATTCGCCACGGTGTATTCGCAGTTACCGCCGTTTTGTGCCGCCAGGTCAACGATGACGCTACCCGGCGTCATGGAGTCAACCATTTCACGGGTGATCAGTTTCGGGGCCGGTTTACCCGGGATCAGCGCCGTGGTCACAATAATGTCGACCTCTTTTGCCTGCGCGGCAAACAGCGCCATTTCCGCGGCGATAAACGCCTCGGACATCACTTTAGCGTAGCCATCACCGCTACCCGCTTCTTCTTTGAAATCCAGCTCAAGGAACTCGGCGCCCATACTCTGCACCTGTTCTTTAACTTCTGGACGCGTATCAAAGGCACGGACAATCGCACCGAGGCTGTTAGCCGCGCCGATCGCTGCAAGACCTGCGACGCCAGCACCAATCACCATCACTTTTGCCGGTGGGACTTTGCCCGCCGCGGTGATCTGGCCGGTAAAGAAGCGACCAAATTCATGGGCCGCTTCAACAATCGCACGGTAGCCGGCGATGTTTGCCATCGAGCTTAAGGCATCGAGCGACTGCGCGCGGGAAATGCGCGGCACAGAGTCCATTGCCATAACGTTAATGCCACGGGCGGCCAGCTTCGCCATCAGCTCAGCGTTTTGCGCAGGCCAGATAAAGCTAATCAGCGTGGTGCCCGGATTCAGCAGCGCGATTTCTTCATCCAGTGGTGCATTCACTTTGAGGATAACCTCTGACTGCCAGACCGCGTCGCCTGTGACGATTTCTGCCCCAGCCTGAACAAATGCCTCATCATCAAAACTTGCCAGTTTTCCTGCACCACTTTCAATTGCCACGCTGAAACCGAGCTTAAGCAGCTGTTCCACCGTCTTCGGTGTTGCTGCGACTCGCGTTTCCTGGGCCCACCTCTCTTTTGGTACACCAATACGCATAACTATTCCCTTACATCGGTTTTTATTTGATGGTTTGCTATTTTGTCAGTGTGTTGCGGATGACCCGTAAGCGAACAAACAGGCGAGCAACCTGAATAAATAAAACAGTAACAAACTGTCTATAACCTACTGAAAATCACGATTGTGATCTAGCTCCGGAAAACACTATTTTTGCATTAAATGCCAAACACCGAGTGATGACGGTTACAAACAGCGATATTTACCCCGATTTGTTTAGCGAGCCTCATAATTCGCTTCATCGACGAGTGAAAACATGATTTTTTGCGGGCAGGATATGCTAATTAACATTCTATTAACTTAAAAAAGTCATATGGTTGACCGGTTTTTCTGGTCAAGCGCCCGTTTTTTCAACATATCAGGAAAAGTTATCCAAAACCGTCATCGGGTTCGCATCTGAAGTGAAAAATGACGCAGACAGTAGCGTCATTTCAATGCCATAATCAGGCGTTTCCCGTTTACAACATTTCCGATTTTGGTTTGCGCAAGGCGAAGGATTATTTTTATGAAGCTTAAGAACACCCTCCTCGTGTCCGCCATGCTGTCTGCCGCGGCCTTGTCCGCTCATGCAGCTACCGAGCTGACCCCGGAGCAAGCGTCCGCACTGAAGCCATACGACCGCATTGTCGTAACAGGTCGTTTTAACGCCATTGGCGATGCCGTCAATGCTGTGTCCCGTAAAGCGGACAAAGAAGGCGCAGCCTCCTTCTATGTTGTCGATACCTCAGATTTCGCTAGCAGCGGGAACTGGCGCGTAACGGCCGACTTATATAAAGCCGATGCAGGCAAAGCGGATACGCCTAAAAACCGCGTCATCAACGGTATCGTTGAACTGCCAAAAGATCAGGCCGTTGCCCTGGTTCCTTATGACACCGTTACCGTGCAGGGCTTCTACCGCAGCCAGCCAGAAGTGAACGATGCCATCACCAAAGCCGCAAAAGCCAAAGGCGCGGCTTCCTTCTTTATCGTTCGTCAGGTTGATGCCAATGACGGCGGCAACCAGCGCGTAACGGCATACATTTATAAAGCTGACGCTGAAAAACGCGTTCTGCAAAGCCCGGATGCTATTCCTGCTGACTCCGACGCTGGCCGTAAAGCCCTGGCCGCAGGCGGTGAAGCCGCTAAACAGGTTGAAATCCCAGGCGTTGCCACCACTGCCGCCGTAGGTTCAGGCACCGGTGTTGGCCGGTTCTTCGAAACCCAGTCCTCTAAAGGTGGACGTTACAGCGTCACGCTGCCAGACGGCACTAAAGTTGAAGAGCTGAACAAAATCGCTGCTGCACAGATGGTGCCGTTCGACAGCGTTAAGTTCACCGGCAACTACGGCAACATGACCGAAGTGTCCTATCAGGTAGCCAAACGCGCCGCCAAGAAAGGCGCGAAGTACTACCACATTACACGTCAGTGGCAAGAGCGTGGCGGCAACGTCACCATCAGCGCCGACCTGTACAAGTAATCACAAAAAAGCCGGTGATGATTCACCGGCTTTTTTCATCATCACGCTCACTCTCTGACTTTCACCCCTTTTTTACACCAGCACCGCCGCCGGGACATTCCTTTTTGATTCTCCAGAATCCAATATCCTGACTTTTTAAGTCATACATTGTTGCATGTATGCACTGCTCTCCGTAAAATCGCCGCCTCAGCGCAATCCTCCATTTTTATGCGATTTCGCCAAATAAATATTCTTGTTCTTCTTCTTCCACAACAGGATTCACATGGAAAAGAAATTAGGGCTTAGTGCTCTGACGGCACTGGTTCTGAGCTCTATGCTCGGTGCAGGCGTTTTTAGTCTGCCGCAAAACATGGCGGAAGTTGCCAGCCCTGCCGCGCTGCTGATTGGTTGGGCGATTACCGGCGTCGGTATTCTGTTCCTGGCTATCGCGATGCTGGTGCTGACCCGTATTCGCCCAGACCTCGACGGCGGCATTTTTACCTATGCACGCGAAGGTTTCGGTGAGCTGATTGGTTTTTGCTCCGCATGGGGTTATTGGCTTTGCGCGGTGATTGCTAACGTCTCTTATCTGGTGATTGTCTTCTCAGCGCTAAGCTTCTTTACCGATACGCCCGAACTGCGTCTCTTCGGCGACGGCAATACCTGGCAGTCCATTGTTGGCGCATCGGTTCTGCTGTGGGTGGTCCATTTTCTGGTACTTCGCGGCGTGCAAACTGCTGCTGGCATTAACCTGGTCGCAACGCTCGCGAAGCTGGTGCCGCTGGGGCTGTTTATCGTACTTGCCGCCATTGCCTTCAACAGCAACACCTTCACCCTGGATTTCCACGGCATTGACTTAGGCGTACCTGTCTGGGAGCAGGTGAAAAACACCATGCTGATTACCCTGTGGGTATTTATCGGCGTGGAGGGCGCGGTGGTCGTATCCGCTCGCGCCCGCAATAAAAAGGATGTAGGCCGCGCAACGCTGCTGGCAGTGGTTTCCGCGCTGGGCGTGTATTTGCTGGTGACGCTGCTGTCAATGGGTGTGGTGGCTCGCCCGGAACTTGCTGAGATGCGTAACCCATCAATGGCTGGCCTGATGGTGCGTCTAATGGGCTCATGGGGTGAAGTGGTGATTGCCGCCGGGCTGATTGTCTCGGTCTGCGGCGCTTATCTGAGCTGGACGATTATGGCGGCAGAAGTGCCGCTGCTGGCCGCCACGCATAAAGCCTTCCCGCGTATTTTTGCCCGCCAGAACGCGAACAATGCGCCATCCGCTTCGCTATGGCTGACAAACCTCAGCGTTCAGGCAAGTCTGGTACTGATCTGGCTGACCGGCTCAGACTACAATACGCTGCTAACCATCGCCTCCGAAATGATCCTTGTGCCCTATTTCCTGGTGGGCGCATTTCTGTTAAAAATTGCGAATCGTCCGTTACATAAGGTTATCGGTGTCGGCGCCTGCATTTATGGCTTATGGTTATTGTATGCTTCTGGCCCCATGCACCTGCTGCTGTCGGTCGTGCTCTACGCACCGGGGCTGTTGGTCTTTATTTACGCGCGCCGCACTCATGTCGACAACGTCATGCTGAAGCGTCGTGAACTGGCTTTAATTGGTTTGCTTCTGGTTGCCGCCGTACCGGCAACATGGATGCTGGTGGGGTGATACGCGTGACCCCATCGTCTGCAAAATAAGGAGAGTACGATGGGTTCAAACATGCTATCACGCCCGATTCTGATAACCGGTGGAGGCCGCCGCATTGGCCTCGCCCTTGCCCACCATTTTCTCACCCAGCAGCAACCGGTTATTTTAAGCTACCGGACTCACTATCCCGCCATCGATGTCATGCAACGAGCTGGCGCGGTCTGTATTCAGGCAGACTTTTCTACTGATGAAGGCATTTATACTTTTGCGGATGCGGTAAGAAGCCACTGCTCCGGCCTGCGCGCGGTTATTCATAACGCTAGCGGGTGGCTGGCAGAAACGCCAGGCGCATCGCTGAGCCATGTGCTGAACGCGATGATGCAGATTCACGTCCATGCTCCCTACCTGCTTAACCATGCGCTGGAAGATATGCTGCGCGGTCACGGTCATGCTGAAGGCGACATTATTCACTTCACCGACTACGTGGTTGAGCGCGGTAGCGATAAGCACATCGCCTATGCCGCCAGTAAAGCGGCGCTGGATAATATGACCCGCTCGTTTGCTCGCAAACTGGCGCCGGAGGTCAAAGTCAACGCCATTGCCCCAGCGCTGGTGCTGTTTAATGAGGGTGATGATGCGGAATATCGCCAGAAAGCGCTCAACAAGTCGCTGATGAAGATTGCCGCCGGGGAGAAAGAAATTATCGATCTCGTCGAGTATATCCTCGGCAGCTGCTACGTCACCGGGCGCACCTTCGCCGTCGATGGCGGTCGTCCATTGGTTTAGCGTTTAGTGGAAGCGTCCCCACAGGAAGATAAGCAGCCAGGCGCTGACGCCCCAGCAGGCCACCGCGCCTGCTAACGCCAGCGGCAAGCGCATCATGCCGGTGAAGTACCACAGCGAAAGCAGATAGAGAAAATAGGGAATAATCGACCACATGCCGAAAACGATAGTGGCACGCAGCGCCTCGGTACCGCGCTCGCTGGCTACAATGTAGTGCGCAATCAGCGCAAAGGTCGGGAACAGCGGGATCAACCCGGCGATCGCGTAGTTTTTAGTTTTCGCAAGTACGCCAATCAACACCACCACCAGCGCTCCCAGCAGCGCTTTAATTAACAACCCCATTTTTTTGTTCACCAATAAACAACATGTTGTCCGAGCATAACGGAAGTCTGCTTATTAATGAATGGTTAATGCAGCGCGGAAATTAAGAAAGGAATGATAGCGGGCAACAGGCGCTCAGTGTATCGTAGCCTTTTTTCCGTCAGTGCGTAGAGTAATGAATAAGATCGTTTATGTTGAGGATGATCCGGATGTTGGGGCGCTGATCGCCGCTTATCTCGGAAAGCATGATATGGAAGTGGTGGTCGAGCCTCGCGGTGATAACGCAGAGGCAACGATCAGCCGGGAAAACCCTGACCTGGTGCTGCTGGACATCATGTTGCCAGGCAAAGATGGCATGACGCTATGCCGCGACCTGCGCGGTCAATGGGCCGGCCCTATTGTGCTGCTCACTTCGCTCGATAGCGACATGAACCATATTTTATCGCTGGAAATGGGCGCTAACGATTACATACTCAAAACGACGCCCCCGGCGGTGCTGTTGGCACGTCTGCGCCTGCATCTGCGCCAGCGCTCTGCCTCAGCAAGCAGTACGACACCGGCGCAACCCGCGCTGACGCCACATAAAGCCATTCGCTTCGGCACGCTTTCCATTGACCCGGTCAATCGCCAGGTACTGTTAAGCGGTGAGAACATTGCGCTATCGACGGCGGATTTCGATCTTCTTTGGGAGCTGGCGACCCACGCGGGGCAAATTATGGACCGCGACGCGCTGTTGAAAAATCTGCGAGGCGTCACTTACGACGGTATGGATCGCAGCGTTGATGTGGCTATCTCGCGCCTGCGTAAGAAGCTGCTCGACAGCGCGACCGAACCTTACCGCATTAAAACCGTGCGTAATAAAGGCTATCTTTTCGCGCCGCACGCCTGGGAGTGATGAAACGCCAGACAGCATAAAATGCTGGGTGAAAAATTATAACCTCCGAGAGACGCGATACAACCACCTTCAAAAACAGCGTGTTTATGCTACCAATAGAACGATAAACACGCTTCCAGCCCTACTTTATAAAATCAGCTGCTCTGCAACATCAATTCGGTAGCATTAGCCCCGCGGGCAAACCCCGCTTCCAGCAATCCGAGCGTCACGTTGAAGATGTTCTCTGCGCTCAGTCCGGCGTTATCCAGCGGGAAACTCAGGACAGCATCGCGCACCACCGTCATTTTGAAGCCTAAATCGCATCCTGAGCGAACCGTTGAGTTCACGCAGAAACCGGCCACGGCACCGACCACCGTCAACTCAGTAATCTGTGCTCGCTGCAGCCAGCTTTGAAGGTCGGTAGAACTAAACGCCGAAGACGTCCGTTTAACCCATACCGTTTCTTCGCCCTGCTCTTCAAACCCAGCTACGGGAGGGTATTGCGGAGAATTTTTATGTAGGTCAGACCCCGGTTCCATCGTTTCGTGACGAACGTGGATCACCGGCTTTCCGGCCGACCGAAAAGCGGCAATAACAGATTTCATGTTTTCAATGCTGTCAGTGGGAAAATACGTTATCCCACGCGCGATTCTATCGCTGACAAACCGTTGCATATCAATAACCAGTAACGCCTGCATAATGCCCCCGAATGGAGATAAAAAAATAACCTACGAGATCCCCGTACTGAAAACAAGCCGCCAATGATGGTGTGGACCGCGGATAATCGCAGAGGGTATCAAACGCATAAAGTCACAATTTTTGTGTGACATTACAGAGTTTTATTCTTTATAATTCGCCGCGTCGCTATTATCCATCTGGGATAATAGGTTAATTAATTGAAAACAACTCTTTCCGGCATTTCAGGTGCTGAATGGGGCAAGAGGCTTAAAGATGTTCACTACGCTCGCGTATATTGCGCTTTTTTTGATCTGCTCATGGGGCATTTTCGAAATAGATAAACGCAGTCAATCGCTCTCCCGCTCTGTCTTCGTCGCCATTTTCATGGGTGCGATCCTTGGGCTCTCTCTTCACTTTATCTCTTCTGGCAGCAAAGCCACTATTATTGACTGGTACAGCGTCATTGGTAACGGGTATGTGAATTTATTAAAATTGGTCGCCATCCCGCTGATCTTTATTTCCATTCTGTCTGCCATTAATAAGCTCGAAAATAACGCGGGGATCGGCAAACTGTCCCTGACGATTGTCGCATGTATGCTTGTGCTGGTGATGATCGCCGGGTTTATTGGTCTGGCTACCGCCCACGTTATCGGGCTCAACGCCAGTACCTTCGGGCAGATGCAGTCCAACTTAACGGCTGATGACGTCTCGAAAACGGCCGCCGTTTCACTGCCACAGCTCATCACATCGTTAATTCCAACCAACCTGTTCCTTGACCTGACCGGTGCAAGAAGCGTTTCGGTGATTGGGATTGTCATATTTACCCTGCTGGCAGGTGTTGCTCTACTGAAAGTGAAAAAAGAGGCACCGGAAGAAGGTGAAAAATTAAGCAGCGGAATTAACGCCATTCAATTCTGGGCTATGAAGATGGTGCGTATCGTTATTGCGCTCACGCCTTATGGCGTGCTGGCATTAATGGCAAAAGTCTTCTCCACCTATCAACTTGCGCAATTTACCAGCCTGCTCGGTTTTATTGTTGCCTGCTACCTGGCGGTGGCAATGATGTTTATTGTGCACGCTATTTTGCTGGTGCTAAGCGGTCATAATCCGCTGCGTTACTATAAAACCGTCTGGCCAGTGTTGACCTTTGCTTTTGTTTCCCGCAGCAGCGCGGCGGCCATTCCGCTGGCAATTACCGCGCAGGAGAAATTCGGCGTGCCGAGTACCATCGCCAATATCGCTGCTTCATTTGGTTCCAGCATGGGACAAAACGGCTGCGCGGGGATTTATCCGGCGATTATGGTTGCCATGATTGCGCCAACCCTGGGTATCGATCCGTTCTCACTGCATTTCTTGTTGACCTTGTTACCTGCCATTGCGTTGGGTTCCATCGGCGTGGCAGGCGTTGGCGGCGGCGGAACGTTTGCCGCGCTGATTGTCCTCTCCACCCTTAATTTCCCGGTCGCGTTGGTCGGTATCTTTATTGCGATTGAACCGATTGTCGATATGGCACGTACGGCGCTGAACGTGAATGGTTCGATGATGTCTGGGGTTATTGCTACCCGAGTGTTGAATAAAAAAGAAACGGAGCAAGAAAAACCGATTTCCGTTAACTGATAAAACGCGCCTCAGTGCCCTGAACGCTGAGCCGCGTCAAATCGCTATTGATAAGCGACCGTTAATTTCATTTCTGCTGTTTTATCCGCGCGCATAAAATAGTGCGTCGTCAGTAGCAACCCGATCATGAACGGTATTTCATACAGTTCTTCCATCATATCGGCATAATGCAAATCGCGTACAAACAGCGGCGCCAGCAAGCGGTGATGTTCTACGGTATCTGATATTAAGAACGTGACCACCGTGACCGCCAGCAGCCAAAACGGTATCGATTGTTCCTTAACCCGTCGCTTAATTTCGCGGCGTAAGTGGCGTGAAAACAGCGACAGCAGCAGTGCGCCAATCAATATAACCGAGATAATTCTAAAAACGATATGCGGAGTCTGCGGAAAATAGACACGACCCCAACTGGTGCTTCGTCCCAGTAAAACCACCCACCACAGCGTGGCCCACAGCCAGAACTGCTTTTCGCCTTCGGGGCGCGAGAGCGGTCTGATATACCAGACGGTAAATACCGCACCAAACAATAGCCAGAGCGCCTGACCATTTTCAATCCAGGCCACCACTACGCCGCCCAACAGCGGAACGTGCCAGTCCGCAGCAAAAGGAAATAGCACCGATAAACCAGCAAGCAATACGACGGAAACCGTCAAACGAGTATCAAATTTCATAACTAGTATTCATTAAAATAATGTAGACCTGATACTAATCAGAAATTTTTTCCCCTCGTTAGCATTGAATGCGATCTTCTTAAGGTTATCTTAATGTTCGCATAAAACGCGAAAAAAAGGCGGTTGAAAACAACCGCCCCATGCGCTCAACACGACACCTAGCGTAACAGCACTTTACCTATCAGGTACGTGGTGGCCTGCCCACCGATGTGAACGCGATCCCCCGCGAACTGACAACGTAACTCCCCGCCACGTTCAACTCCCTGATGCGCCAGCATGTGCGTTTTGCTGAGTTTTTCCGCCCAGTAGGGGATCAACATGCTATGCGCTGAACCTGTCACCGGATCTTCCGCAACGGCTTCGCCAGGACAGAAGAAACGGCTGACGAAATCGTAGGTTCCCTCACCTTTGGCGGTAACGCTGACCATTTTTCCCAGCGGGATCATGGCATGAATATCCGGACGCAGCGCCTCTACCTGCTGCTGATTTTCCAGCACAATCAGATAATCACGCGCTACGCGCGCTTCTTTGTAATCTGTTATCCCCAATGCTTCCAGTAATAACGCTGGGGGAACAACGGGTTCTGTTTTCCAGGCGGGAAAATCAAGCGTTAGCCATTCACCGTTGCGTGACACCGTGAGTGGCCCGACAAATCGAGTATCGAAATGAATCGTCGCCTCGGGATAATCAAGATATTCAAAGATAACGTGCGCGGCGGCAAGGGTTGCATGCCCACAGAGATTTATCTCACCCTGAGTCGTAAACCAACGCAGCTCAAAACCATTATCATTGGTGACAAAATAGGCGGTTTCAGACTGGTTATGCTGCTTAGCCATGTTTAATAGCGTCTCATCCGGCAGCCATTCGGTAAGCGGGCAAACCGCAGCAGCATTGCCATCAAACGTAGCGGTAGCAAAGGCATCTACCATATAAAAATCAATTTGTTGCATAGCATTCACCTCAAATTTAGCGCGGGCATTTGTATCTTATCCAAACGAGGAACGACACAATTTCTTTTTTTTATGCACTCACCACCCTATCAGATCTCATTGTCGTCGCTCCAGACTTTCTCGCCTTTCAATAAGTTATCTGATTTGATAGCACCAGGACTCCCCAACGTTAGAGGCTGACGCAGATGATTTTAAGCCACGCTTTCCAGGTGCCCTTTAGGGATGAAAATGTACGTCGGGCATTTGAGAAATGCTTATCAGGTAAAGCACATTAGCACAGCAATTTAGCCATCAGCTCAGGGAACATCGGCACATCAACGCGCAGCGAAAACGCCGAATTGATCGCCTTACGGGCAATTAAGCCATCAATAAACGCAAACAGAATAATGGTCATTTCCTGCGGGTTAATGTCCGGTCGGAACTCGCCTGCAGCCATCCCCTGCTCAATGATCGTCGCAAGACTTTGCCGCATGATGGCGTCGCTGGCGATAAAGGCATCCTGTAGTTCAGCGTTGCGGGAGGATTCCGCCATAATTTCAACCCAGAGACGATGCGTCACCGGATAACCCACATCGCTGATACAGGACGCGACCTGCTGACAGAGACGTTCAAAATAGGTCCCTGGAGCGGCTTCTTTATGGGCAGACAGCGCGGAGTTTTGCTCCTCAAGAACGATAGCCCTTATCAGCTCATCCTTGCCTTTAAAATAGGTGTACATTGCGCCCTGGCTGATACCTGCTCGGGTAGAAATCTCGCGCACGCTGGTCGCACTGAAGCCTTTTTCGGCAAAACAGGCAGCCGCGGCAGTAATCAGCTTATGGTACGTTTCGGTGTCCTTTGACATACATGACCTTTTCCATCATTCAATGGCCCAGACTTTACCGTCCTTTAAAGGTTGGAGCCAGCGTTAAGCACACCACGCTGGCTCTTGATCCTCCCCATTATTTCAGCAACGGTAAGCCGTTGAGCATGTTTTTAAGGTTCAGCATATCCCAGGGCATATGTTCGGCGAGCGTAAGCCCAACAGCCTCTGCTTTAGACGTCGCCAGATTAACGAGCATGAGTACTTCCTCAATGCTTAGCTTACCTTCAGCCACATCACCAAAGTCATGCGCACCGCGCCCCGGTTGAGCAAACAAAACTGAGCGGAAAAATGCGGGATCCAGAACGTCCAGATCGATATGAATCGCCAAATATTCGATTTTCTCTCGGTCTATCCATTCCAGCACCTCCTGTGCCCCATTTCTCACCGCTTCCGGGCTAGCGGTGGCGATATGATGTTTGGCCAGGTATTCGCTTTCGTAAGCCAGTGGATCATGAATACCGGCAATCATCACTTTTTCAGGAGAAAGCGTATTGGCGACGTGAGCCACTAAGTCATGATCGCCCGTCCCCAATAGCGCTCCCAGCACATGCGCATGGGCATTAGGGTACTGCGCCGCCGTCTGGACGTCGGGATGAGAGTCAATCCATAGCACGCCCAACTTATTGCCATATTGATTCAGCAAATGCGCAAAAGGCGCGAGCGACACCAGACAATCGCCGCCCAATACCACAATGGCCTCAGGATTATGTTTTTCAATAAGCCCGGCAGCGTCATTCAGTTGACGGAGTATCTGCGCTTTCCCTCTGATACCATCGACTTCAGCCAGTGGAATACCATCAGGCAAAGCAACGGGCACTTCTTCAACCGGCCCGGTGGGTCTGGGGGCCAGGAAAGAGAGCAGAAGCGAGCCAAGATGGTAAGGCGGGTTGTTCCCTCCCTGCCATTGTGGGAATAACAGTCGAAGCGTTTTTCTGGACATTGTTTACCTACCGTTGGTATCGAGGATGGCGTCTGGTGACATTAACGCCACATAATGAATGAACGATCATTCATTATGTGGCGAGTACAGAACAGATGCAAGCCAGAGAGCCTCCAGGATGAGACAGAAATGAGTTTGCGATTGTGTCCATGAGCATGCAGAAATGCGTTATACAGTGTACTCTGCCTGGATAACGCGCTTGTTGGCGATCGGATAGCATTTCTGAGCCAGCGCATCGGCGGATATAACAGTGTCCTCCAGAGAAAGACGTATACTAGTTAACACATTGAACGTTCGGTGATTTTTCATGAAAAAACTGTTTGTGCAGTTTTACCTTTTACTGTTTGTCTGCTTTCTGGTCATGACCATGCTGGTTGGGCTGGTCTATAAGTTCACCGCCGAACGTGCTGGCCGCCAATCGCTCGACGATTTGATGAAAAGCTCTCTGTATCTGATGCGCAGCGAACTGCGAGAAATTCCACCGCGCAACTGGAGCAAAACGCTGAACGAACTGGATCTCAACCTGTCGTTCGACTTGCGCATTGAGCCGCTCAGCAAGTTTCAGTTGGCTGAAAGCTCCATGCAGCATCTGCGGGCGGGCGATATTGTGGCGCTCGACGATCAGTACACCTTTATTCAGCGCATTCCGCGCAGCCACTACGTGCTGGCCGTCGGGCCGGTACCCTATCTGTACTTTATGCATGAAATGCGGCTGCTTGATATCGCTCTCATGGCGTTTATTGCTATTTCACTCGCCTTTCCTGTCCTTATCTGGATGCGTCCCCACTGGCAGGACATGCTACGACTAGAAAGTGCGGCCCAGCGCTTTGGTGAAGGTCATTTAGGCGAACGCATTCACTTTGACAGTATGTCCAGCTTCGAGCGTCTTGGGGTCGCCTTTAACCAGATGGCTGATAACATCAATGCGCTCATTGCCAGCAAAAAGCAGTTGATTGACGGTATCGCCCACGAACTGCGTACGCCGCTGGTGCGTCTCCGCTATCGCCTGGAGATGAGTGAAAACCTGACCGAGGCCGAATCGCTGGCGCTCAACCGCGATATCGGGCAGCTTGAAGCGCTGATCGAAGAGCTGCTGACCTACGCCCGCCTTGACCGCCCACAGACCGAACTCTCTCTGACATCCCCAGACCTGCCGCAGTGGATCACCGCGCACGTTGAAGATGTTCAGGCCGTCAACCCGCAGCGTGAAGTCACCGTCAATCAGATAACACCAGGGGATTACGGCGCGCTGGATATGCGCCTGATGGAGCGCGTGCTGGATAATTTGATTAATAACGCCATGCGCTACAGCCAGTCGCAGATTCAGGTCAACCTGACGCGCAATGGCAGCCTGGCGTGTCTTCAGGTCGATGATGACGGCCCTGGCATTGCTGAAGGTGAGCGCGAGCGCGTATTTGAGCCGTTTGTTCGTCTCGACCCTAGCCGTGACCGGGCCACCGGCGGCTGTGGTTTAGGGCTGGCCATCGTTCACTCAATCGCCGTAGCGATGGGCGGACAGGCGCACTGCGACGTCAGCCCGTTGGGCGGTGCCCGATTCAGCCTGACATGGCCTATCTACCACCACATTTCCCTGCCCGCGGCTAGCTGACCGCGGTTTGCACGGTGCCTGATTCTGGCTTATAGTTAGCAGCATGAATAGTATGTTGTAACTAATTAAGATGCGGAGAGCAAACCATGGCCAGCTACGACCTCGTGGAGCGGTTAACTGACACCTTTCGTCAGATAGAACACCATCTGCTGGAGCTGCGCGATGAACTCTCCGACTGCCGCCTGCTCACCGCGCGAATATTTGAACTACCGGAAGTGAAAAAAACGGCCGAGCACGCCCCGCTCTCCCAGATTCAGGTCGTTCAGCATCTGGGGCAAACCGCCTTTGAAATGGCGCTGAAGCATTTTAACCATCTGTTTATTCAGCAGCAGTCTGAGAATCTCAGCAGCAAGGCTGCGGTGCGTCTTCCCGGCGCTATCTGCCTGCAGGCAACGACCGAACAGCATGAAGCGCTCATTGCTCGCGTGCAGCACATCAATACGTTAAAGACGACGCTGGAACAGATAATCACCGTCGATTCCGGCCTGCCGCCAGTGGCGCGTTTCGAATGGGTGCACCGCTATATTCCCGGTTTGATTACCCTCAACGCCTACCGTTCACTCACCCTGCTCTCCGACCCAAGCACCATTCGTTTTGGCTGGGCGAACAAACATATCATCAAGAACTTAACTCGCGATGAGGTGCTGGCGCAGTTGGAAAAAAGCCTGAAATCTCCGCGCGCGGTACCGCCTTGGACTCGGGAACAATGGCAATCGAGGCTGGAGCGAGAATACCAGGATATTGCCGCGCTGCCGCAGCAGGCGAAGTTGAAAATTAAGCGCCCGGTGAAGGTTCAGCCGATTGCACGCGTGTGGTACGCGGGTGAGCAAAAACAGGTGCAGTACGCCTGCCCCGGCCCGCTGATTGCGGTGATTTCCGGGCGCAACGGCGTTAGCGTGCCGGATCTTGGCGAACTGCTGAACTACGATGCCGATAACGTACAGCACCGGCACAAGCCGGAAGCGCAGCCGCTTAAACTCATGATTGAGCGGCTGCACCTGTGGCTAGCACCGGATTAAGCGCCGCTGACCTGACTGCCGACCATCTCTTCTGGCCGTACCCAGCGGTCAAACTCTTCGGCGCTGAGATAGCCTAACGCCAGCGCCGCGTTCTTCAACGTCAGCCCCTCTTTATGCGCTTTCTTGGCAATCTCCGCCGCTTTGTCGTAGCCGATGTGGGTGTTCAGCGCCGTCACCAGCATTAGCGACTCATTAAGCAACTGATCGATACGTTCACGATTAGGCTCAATTCCCACCGCGCAGTGTTCGTTAAAGCTCTCCATGCCGTCAGCCAGCAGGCGCACGGACTGCAACACGTTGTGGATAATCATCGGGCGATAAACGTTAAGCTCGAAGTTGCCGGACGCGCCGCCCATATTGACCGCCACATCATTACCCATCACCTGGCAGCACAGCATGGTCATCGCTTCACACTGGGTCGGGTTTACTTTACCCGGCATGATGGAAGAACCCGGTTCATTTTCCGGAATGGATAGCTCGCCGATGCCGCAGCGCGGGCCGGAGGCCAGCCAACGCACGTCGTTGGCAATTTTCATCAGCGATGCCGCCAAGCTTTTCAGCGCGCCGTGCGTATGCACCAGCGCATCGCAGGTGGCTAATGCTTCAAATTTATTCGGCGCGGTGATAAATGGCTGCCCGGTCAACGATGCCAGTTCTTTGGCCACGCGAACCGCATATTCCGGGTGGGTATTTAACCCTGTTCCTACCGCGGTGCCGCCTAAGGCTAACTCGCTCAGGTGCGGCAGGCTGTGCTCAAGGTGGCGACGATTGTGCTCCAGCATCGCCACCCAGCCGGAAAACTCCTGGCCCAGCGTCAGCGGCGTGGCGTCCTGTAGGTGGGTGCGGCCAATTTTGACGATGTCACGGAAGCTTTCCGATTTCTGGCGTAGCGTCTCCTGCAAAACCGCGAGCTGCGGTAGCAGATGCTCGCGTAACGCAATCATTGCCGCCACGTGCATCGCCGTGGGGAAGACGTCGTTCGAGCTTTGGCTTTTGTTCACGTCATCATTCGGGTGAACCTTACGCGACATGCCGCGCTCGCCGCCGAGCAGTTCGCTGGCGCGGTTAGCCAGCACCTCATTCATGTTCATATTGCTTTGGGTGCCGGAGCCGGTCTGCCAGATAGCCAGCGGAAACTCATCAGGATGCTGATCTTTCAGGACTTCATCGGCGGCCGCCATAATGGCATCGGCCTTTTCAGCCGCTAACAGACCTAAATCCAGGTTAACCTTAGCTGCCGCGCGCTTGGTCAGCGCCAGGGCATAAATCAGCGAAAGCGGCATTTTCTCGGTGGAGATACGAAAATGCTCCAGTGAGCGCTGGGTTTGCGCGCCCCACAGTTTGTCAGCGGGAACCTCAATCGGCCCCATAGAATCGCTTTCGCGGCGTGACGTTGTCATTACCTTCTCCTTGAATTCAAAGTGATTGTGAAGTGACATTGCTCTTGCGAAAAAGATAAGTATGGACGGAGAAACAAAAACCGCCCCGAAGGGCGGCAAAAGAGATTACTTCACGCAGCGGGCGCACTGCGACGCCTGAATCTGCTGGAAGAAGTCGTTGCCTTTGTCATCCACCAGGATAAACGCCGGGAAGTCTTCCACTTCAATTTTCCAGATAGCTTCCATACCCAGCTCCGGGTATTCCACGCATTCCAGACTCTTAATACTGCTTTGCGCCAGTACCGCCGCCGGGCCACCGATGCTGCCGAGGTAGAAGCCGCCGTGCTTATGGCAGGCGTCGGTCACCTGCTGGCTACGGTTGCCTTTCGCAAGCATGATCATGCTACCGCCTTCCGCCTGCAGTTGGTCGACGTAGGAGTCCATACGCCCCGCGGTGGTTGGGCCAAGGGAACCAGAGGCATAGCCTTCCGGCGTTTTCGCCGGGCCTGCGTAGTAGATCGGGTGATCTTTAATGTACTGCGGCAGCCCTTCGCCTTTGTCCATGCGCTCTTTCAGCTTGGCGTGCGCAATATCGCGACCCACGATGATAGTACCGCTCAACGACAGGCGCGTAGAGACCGGGTACTGGGACAGCTGCTTAAGGATGTCGCTCATCGGACGGTTCAGGTCAACCTTCACCGCTTCGCCTTCGCCCGCTTTACGCAGCGACTCCGGAATGTATTTGCCTGGGTTGTTTTCCAGTTTCTCAATCCAGATGCCGTGGCGGTTGATTTTGGCCTTGATGTTACGGTCAGCAGAGCAGGAAACGCCCATCCCGACCGGGCAGGACGCGCCGTGACGCGGCAGACGCACCACGCGGATATCGTGAGCGAAGTATTTGCCGCCGAACTGCGCGCCTAGCCCTAAATTCTGAGCTTCGACCAGCAGCTCTTTTTCAAGCTCGACGTCGCGGAATGCCTGGCCGTGCTCGTTACCTTCGGTTGGCAGACCGTCGTAGTACTTGGTCGACGCCAGCTTAACGGTTTTCAGCGTGGCTTCTGCCGAGGTACCGCCTATCACAAAGGCAATGTGGTACGGCGGGCAAGCCGCGGTGCCGAGGGTACGCATCTTCTCAACCAGGTAATTTTTCAGTTTGGCTGGGGTAATCAGCGCTTTGGTTTCCTGATAGAGGTAGGTTTTGTTCGCTGAGCCACCGCCTTTGGCGATGCACAGGAACTTATATTCGTCGCCATCGACGCTGTAGAGGTCAATCTGCGCAGGCAGGTTGGTGCCGGTGTTGACCTCTTTGTACATATCCAGCGGGGCGTTCTGCGAGTAACGCAGGTTATCTTCGATAAACGTGTCGTAGACGCCGCGAGCCAGGGCCGCTTCATCGCCACCGCCGGTCCAGACGCGCTGGCCTTTTTTACCCATGATGATCGCGGTGCCGGTGTCCTGACAAGTTGGCAGGATGCCTTTCGCTGCGATATCTGAGTTACGCAGGAACTGCAGCGCCACGTACTTATCGTTTTCGCTGGCTTCCGGGTCGTTCAGAATATCGGCCACCTGCTGCTGGTGGGCGGGGCGAAGCATGAAGGAAGCATCGT
Organism: uncultured Kluyvera sp.; assembly: GCF_902485085.1. Taxonomy (NCBI): domain Bacteria; kingdom Pseudomonadati; phylum Pseudomonadota; class Gammaproteobacteria; order Enterobacterales; family Enterobacteriaceae; genus Kluyvera; species uncultured Kluyvera sp. The sequence goes on along the minus strand of NZ_CABTJS010000004.1, from coordinate 120,043 downwards.
GGAAGGCGTGTTTAGCAAGAAGCGTCAACGCTTGCGGGGCAACTTTGAGGACTTCCTGACCTTCAAATTCTGCGACGGAAACGTAGTCGTTGCTTAACAGGTAATACTCGGTCTCATCCTTCTCTAACGGAAAAGGATCCTGATAATAGAAAGGTTTATTCGACATTGTACTCTCACTTACTGCTTTGATGATGTTATGAAGGGCAGTCTTTCCATTTGCCCAGGTTAAAAGCGAGTTACCCTATCGTACACAATTTTTTAACAAAAACTGAGACAAGTACGACTTTTTATTTCTACGGCATACGGCAGCGCATTTTTTTGCTTTAATACGACCCAAAGAATCCACATTGAAACAGGGCTTGATAATGCAAAAACTCATCAACTCAGTGCAAAACTATGCCTGGGGTAGCAAAACTGCGTTAACGGAACTCTACGGAATGGCCAATCCTGACGGTCTGCCAATGGCTGAACTCTGGATGGGCGCGCACCCGAAGAGCAGCTCAAAGATTACCGACAGCCACGGTGCCGTGCAGTCGCTACGCGACGTTATCGATGCCGATAAGACCGCGCTGCTGGGCGCTAACGTTGCCGCCCGTTTTGGCGAATTACCTTACCTGTTCAAGGTGCTTTGCGCCGCACAACCGCTCTCTATTCAGGTCCATCCGAGCAAAAAAGCAGCGGAAGTGGGTTTTGCGAAAGAAAACGCCGCCGGGATCCCTCTGGATGCCGCAGAGCGTAACTACAAAGATCCAAACCACAAGCCGGAGCTGGTATTTGCGCTGACGCCGTTCCTGGCAATGAACGCTTTCCGCGAATTTGCGGAAATCGCTACGCTTTTGCAGCCGGTTGTGGCTGCCAATCCGCTTATCGGTGAGTTTATCGCCCAGCCAAACGGCGAACGTCTGAGCGCGCTGTTCGCGGGCCTGCTGAATATGCAGGGTGATGAAAAAGCGCAGGCGCTGAAGGTGCTGCGCACGGCGCTGGAAACCCAGCAGGGTCTTGCCTGGGATGCTATTCGCCTGATTGCCGAATTCTATCCGGATGACAGCGGCCTCTTCTCTCCGCTGCTGCTCAACATCGTTCAGCTCAATCCGGGTGATGCGATGTTCCTGTACGCTGAAACCCCGCACGCTTATCTGCGCGGTACCGGCCTTGAAGTGATGGCAAACTCCGATAACGTACTGCGTGCGGGTCTGACGCCGAAGTATATTGATATTCCGGAACTGGTCGCTAACGTCAAATTCATCGCAAAACCGGCTAATGAGCTGCTGACCCAGCCTGAGCTGCGCGGCGATGAAATGGACTTCCCGATCCCGGTTGAAGATTTTGCTTTCTCCCTGCACGCTCTGGGCAACAACGCTGCCACATTGACTCAGGACGGTGCCGCCATTCTGTTCTGTGTTGACGGCGAGTCTGTACTTAGCAAAAACGACCAGCGCCTGGTGTTAAAACCGGGTGAATCTGCCTTTGTTGCGGCGAATGAATCACCGATTCAAGTCAGCGGTAACGGTCGTTTAGCGCGTGTATATAATAAGTTAAAGTAAATACTGAAGTTTCAGGACAGGCTTGCTACTCTTTTGCATAGCCTTATGACTCGACCAGGCGGCTTTCCCGCCTGGTTTCATTTTTATGGATAAAATACTATGAAAAAAACGCTGGTTGCCGCAGGTATTATTGTCGCTTTAGGGGTGGTCTGGACAGGTGGAGCCTGGTACACGGGCAAACAACTGGAATCGCATATTGCGGATATGGTCTCTCAGGCGAACGCCCAGCTTAAGCTGAGCGCACCGGAAGCCGGTCTTGAGATTAGTTATCAGGACTACCAGCGTGGTGTTTTCAGCAGCCAACTGAAAATGGTGGTGAAGCCGCTGGCCGGCGCTGAAAATTCATGGTTAAAAGCAGGTCAGAGCGTGATTCTGGATGAGTCCGTTAGTCACGGTCCTATCCCACTGGCGTCGCTCAAATCCTTCAACCTTGCCCCAGCGATGGCAAGCGTGAACACCGTACTGGTTAACAATGAAGTGACTAAGCCGCTGTTCGACCTCGCCAAAGGGCAATCCCCGTTTGATATCAACACCCGCATCAGCTACAACGGCGACACAGAGTCCGCCATTGCGCTCAAACCGCTGGATTATGAGAAAGATGCCGAGAAGGTCACCTTTAGCGGCGGCGATTTCGTACTCTCTGCGGATAGCCAGGGCAGCTTGGTGTCGCTGACCGGTGAAGCCAAAAGCGGCCAGGTCAATGCGGTTAACGAATACAATCAGAAAGTTCAGTTCATCTTCAACGGCCTGAAAACCGACGGCTCCAGCAAGCTGACCTCGTTTGATGAGCGCATCGGCGATCAGACTCTCTCCCTGGAGCGCCTCGCGGTCTCTGTTGAAGGTAAAGATCTGGCCGAGTTAACCGGTATGCGTATTGCCGGGAAGTCCGCCCTGACGCCTGACGGTAAAAAAATTAACAGCCAGCTCGATTACACGCTGAATAACCTCAAGCTGCAGAATCAAGATTTCGGCAGCGGGCAGCTGACGCTGAAGGTTGACGGTATCGACGGCGTGGCAATGCATCAGTTCAGCCAGCAGTATCAGGCACAGACCCAGGCGCTGATGGCGCAGCCGGATCTGGCGCAAAACCCTGAACTGTATCAGCAAAAAGCGGTCGACGCGCTGTTCAGCACTCTGCCGATTCTGCTGAAAGGCGACCCAGTTGTGACACTGTCACCGTTGAGCTGGAAAAATGCCAAAGGTGAAAGCTCGCTGAACCTCTCTCTGGCACTGAAAGACCCGGCACAGGCCACTGGAGAGGCAACCACGCTGGCGCAGCAGGTCGACCGCGGCGTGAAATCGCTGGACGCTAAACTGTCTATTCCAATGGATATGGCAACCGAGCTGATGAGTCAGGTCGCGCGTCTGGAAGGCTATCAGCAGGAAGATGCTACCAAATTAGCCACACAGCAGGTTCAGGGTCTGGCGGCGATGGGGCAGATGTTCCGTCTCACCACCACTCAGGACAACGCGATCAGCAGCAGCCTGCAGTACGCAGATGGGCAGGTGACGCTGAACGGGCAGAAAATGCCGCTGGAAGATTTTGTCGGGATGTTCGGTATGGCGGGCCTGGCCCAGCCGGAAGAACCCGCAACCATTCCTGCACCATAATCAAAAAAAGCGCCTTTTCAGGCGCTTTTTTATTACCGTAATCGGTGGTTTCATGCCCGACAGCGCTACGCTTATCAGGCATGACGTATAACGTAGCCCGGCCAAGCATCGCGACGCCGGGAACGTGCTCAGTACCCTATTTCCTCGCCACCAGCCGCGGCGGCATAATCAGGTTTCTGGCCGCCCCTTGCCCGGTATCAATGCGCTGTAAAATCCGCTCGGCAACGCTTTGCCCCATCTCGCGCGCAGGCGTGGTAACCCAGGTCAGCGGCACATCGTCCAGCGCCTTTTCCGGCACATCGGCAAAAGCCGCCAACGCCACGCGCTGTTCAAAATAGCTCTCAACGCTGTCTTCACCGCTCTGCTTACCAGCCCGCATCAGGCCAAACCACGCGCCCATGGCAATCACGCTGTTGTAGCACAGCACGGCGCTAATCGTCGGGTTGTGCCGCAGCAAGCCGGTAATCGCTTCCGACGCCTGCTTCTGACTGGTCTCGCACTCCAGCACCCATTCGCTATGGAACGGCAGACCGTACTTGATAAGCGTAGAACAGTAGCCTCCGACCCGTTCCGCGCGAGTCAAGGATGAGCTTTGCCCACCGAGCCAGGCAATGCGCTGATGGCCCCGACGAATCAGATGTTCGGTCACCAGTTGCGCCGCCTGCATATTGTCCGGGCGAATAATATCAACTTCATCGAGGTAGCTGGCGCGAGAAGCGAACACCAATGGCGTTTCGGACTCTGCCGCTTTGGCCCGCAGTTCAGCGGCCTGGTCGACCGAACCGGCGATCACCACGCCGTCAACGCCCTGCGACACCAACGCATCGAAACGTTGCAGCATCTGCTCGCCCCGCTTTCCGCCCTGGGTCAGAAACACCATTTTACCCTGAGACTCGAGAGCGGCGGTCATTCCCGCCGTGAGCTCGGCATAAAACGGCGACGAGAGATCGCCGACAATCAGGCCAATCACTCCCGTCTGCCCGCCGCGCAATGAGACGGCCTGACGGTTGCGCACAAACCCAAGTTGGTCGATAGCCTGGTAAACGCGCTCACCCGTCGCGGAAGAGATTCGCCCTTTACCGCTGAGAACCAGCGAGACGGTACTGACGGACACACCGGCCGCCAGTGCAACATCGTTAATGGTGACTTTTTTTGCAATCGCCATGGTTCCAGCGGGGCTCCTTTTGCTCAAGAGATAAAACGTTTTATCAATACATGTACTTTATAAACCTTATTATCACTTGCTTTTGTGATTTGTTTCTCACTAAAAAATGGTAAAACGTTTTATCTTCCTGTCCCAAGATTGTTAGAAACCCTTTTTTCAGGATTAAGGAGTCGTTTCATGACGGCGAATACCGCACCAAAAGTCACCCTCTGGGAATTTTTCCAGCAGCTTGGCAAAACCTTTATGCTGCCGGTTGCCCTGCTTTCCTTCTGCGGGATCATGCTCGGAATCGGCAGTTCGCTAAGCAGCCATGATGTCACCACGCTGCTGCCGTGGCTTGATACGCCGTTCCTGCAAGCCGTCTTTATCTGGATGAGCAAAGTCGGCTCCTTCGCGTTTAGCTTCCTGCCGGTGATGTTCTGTATCGCCATTCCTCTGGGGCTGGCTCGCGATAACAAAGGCGTTGCGGCTTTTGCCGGTTTCGTAGGCTACGCGGTGATGAACCTGGCCGTTAACTTCTGGCTGACCGCCAAAGGTATCCTGCCAACCACCGACGCGGCGATTCTGAAAGCCAATAATATTCAGAACATTATCGGTATTCAGTCCATCGATACCGGTATCCTCGGCGCGGTTATCTGCGGGATTATCGTCTGGATGCTGCACGAGCGTTTCCACACTATTCGCCTGCCAGATGCGCTGGCTTTCTTCGGCGGCACCCGTTTTGTACCGATTATCACCACCGTCGTGCTGGGCCTGGTTGGTCTGGTGATCCCGCTGGTATGGCCGGTATTTGCTCTGGGGATTAAAGCGCTGGGTCAGGTTATTAACGGCGCCGGTGATTTCGGCCCGATGATCTTCGGTACCGGTGAACGTCTGCTCCTGCCATTTGGTCTACAGCATATTCTGGTGGCGCTGATTCGCTTTACCGAAGCGGGCGGCACCATGGACGTCTGCGGCCACGACGTCAGCGGCGCACTGACCATCTTCCAGGCGCAGCTAAGCTGTCCGACCACCCACGGCTTCTCCGAAAGCGCTACCCGCTTCCTGTCTCAGGGCAAAATGCCGGCCTTCCTCGGCGGCCTGCCGGGTGCAGCATTGGCGATGTACCACTGTGCTCGTCCAGAAAACCGTCATAAAATTAAAGGCCTGCTGATTTCTGGCGTGATCGCCTGCGTCGTGGGCGGCACCACGGAACCACTGGAATTCCTGTTCCTGTTCGTTGCACCGGTGCTGTACGCTATCCATGCGCTGTTGACTGGCCTGGGCTTCACCATGATGGCGGTACTGGGCGTCACCATCGGTAACACCGACGGTAATATTATCGATTTCGTGGTGTTCGGTATCCTGCACGGTCTGTCGACCAAATGGTATCTGGTGCCAGTTGTCGCTGCGGTTTGGTTTGCGGTTTACTACGCCATTTTCCGCTTCGCTATCGTGCGCTTTAACATCAAAACGCCGGGCCGTGATGTAGATACCACGCCTGCAGCAGAACAGACCACCAGCGGCGTGACCGGGAAGTCCGGCTACAATGTGCCGGTTATCCTGCAGGCCCTGGGTGGCGCAGAGAATATTTCCTCTCTTGATAACTGCATTACTCGTTTGCGTCTGTCCGTTAATGACATGGATAAAGTAGATGTCGATACGCTGAAAGCCAACCGCGCCATTGGGGTGGTAAAGCTGAACCAGCATAATCTCCAGGTGGTTATTGGCCCACAGGTTCAGTCGGTAAAAGACGAATTGTCGGTACTGATGAACTCCGTGCAAGCGTAAAGCCCTTTGCCCCTGTGCATAACAGGGGCAAAATAGCCCAATCTTCCCTTCGTTAGGATCTCCACATGTTTGATTTTTCAACGGTGATTGACCGACACGGCACCTGGTGCACCCAATGGGACTATGTTGCCGACCGCTTTGGCGACGCCGACCTGCTGCCATTTACTATCTCTGATATGGACTTCGCTACCGCGCCCTGCATCCTGGACGCGTTGAGCAAACGGCTTTCCCACGGCGTGTTTGGCTATAGCCGCTGGAAAAACGATGAGTTTCTTCCTGCCATCGCCCACTGGTACGCCCACCGTTTTCACGCGGTGATTGATACCAACACGCTGGTTTACGGCCCATCGGTTATCTATATGGTGGCCGAGATGATTCGCCAATGGTCCGCTCCCGGAGACGGGATCGTGGTGCATACGCCTGCCTATGACGCGTTCTTTAAAACTATCGAAGGTAATCAACGCCGCGTGGTTGGCGTTCCGATGGATAAACAAGACGGTCAGTGGTTCTGCAATATGGACAAACTGGAAGCGGCACTTGCCGAACCGCAGAACACCGTGCTGCTGCTGTGTAGCCCACAAAACCCGACCGGCAAAGTCTGGACCCGTGATGAACTCGAAACCATGGCGGCACTATGTGAAAAACATAACGTGCGCGTCATTAGCGATGAAATTCACATGGATATGACCTGGCAGGGCCACGCGCATATTCCGTGGAGCGAAGTAGCTCGCGGCGAGTGGGCGCTGTTCACCTCAGGGTCAAAGAGCTTCAATATTCCGGCATTCACCGGCGCATACGGCATGATTGTTGGGGACACGGCACGCGAAGCCTATCTTACGGCGCTAAAAAACCGTGATGGCCTCTCTTCACCTTCTGTACCCGCGCTGGTCGCTCATATTGCTGCCTACGAGCACGGGGAAACCTGGCTGGATGCACTGCGCGATTATTTGCAGGAAAATATGCGTTATATCGAGCAGACGCTGAATACCGCCTTCCCGGAATTAAAGTGGGCGATGCCACAAGCAACCTATCTGGCGTGGATTGATTTACGCCCGCTGAGTATTGACGATCGTGAACTACAGGACGTGTTAATTAAGCAGCAGAAGGTCGCCATTATGCCGGGTTATACCTACGGCGAAGAAGGCAACGGCTTTATTCGTCTGAATGCGGGATGCCCGCGCGTGAAGCTGGAACAAGGCGTCGAACGGCTGATCGCGGCAATTCGTACCCTGCGTTAACCGCTATTGCGCAATACCGCCAGGCATTGCGCAAGATTTTTCTACTAGTTATCAATTGTAAATATCAGATCAGTTCATTCACATTTCTTAGACATAGCACGATTACTCACTCTAAGATTATTCCCAACCTCTATTCTCCGCGCCGTTATTATCCCACCCCGAAAATTATTAATATTTAGCGAGTTTTAAAATGATTAACCGTCAAGCCACTGTATTAACGCTGACTGCGATTAGCATTTTATTTTCATCTGCTGCGTTCGCAGATGATTCAACCCAGACGGCATCGGCTGATATGCACGTCAAATTAACCATCGAGAAATCTTGCCAGATAAGCGTTGCTGATATGGATTTCGGTTCACACGCCAGCGACTCCGGTGAAATTGACGTTTCGGCAGACGCCTCTGTGACCTGCACCAACGGCACCAGCTATAGCCTCACCAGCGAGAGCGGTCGCACTTATGCAATGAAAAACAAAGACGCTTCAGAAACTGTGGCCTACAACCTGTACGGTGACTCCGACAGAACAAGCGATCTCTCTACGACCGCGATTTCTGGCAGCGGTAACGGCTCCGCTCAGGTGATCCCAATTTACGGCAAAGTGGCTTCTGATGCGCTGGCGCAAGCGCCCGCAGGCGACTACGCCGATACCGTAACCCTCACCGTCACTTACTAATTTAACTCCGGGCTTAGCATATGAAACGCAAACTGTCTGGCATCATTCTTTCTACTTTAGGAGCGCTATTAGCCCTGCCTTCATATGCGGCCACCCTGCAGGTGTATCCGGTGAACGTCGGTTTTTGTGCCGGGGAAACCGCCCAGGCTATCTACGTGAAAAACGTCGGTAGCACGGCTATCGGCGCACAGATTCGCGTTTACGCCTGGCACCAGCAAAACAACAAAGACTCCCTGAGCGACACCGAAGATTTGCTGGTCAGCCCGCCGATGACCAGCATTCCCGCGGCTCGCCAGCAGCTTATCCGCGTGATCCTCCCGGTGCCGCCAAGCGGCGATACCGAGCGGGCTTATCGCCTGGTGGTAGATGAACTGCCCGGCAGTAACAACATGGCAGAAAAAGATGGCGTGCGTTTTCTTCTACGTTACTCCATCCCGGTTTTTGTGAACTGCAAAGAACAGCTGCCGGATCTCAACCGCGTGACGTTCTCCATCGACCGTCTCGCGCATCCGGTGATGCTTAAAGTCCGTAACAATGGCACACAGCACCTCAAGTTAAGCGACATCACGCTTCACGCCGGTGCACAAAGCGTGTCGATGAGTAAAGGGTTGCTCGGCTACGTACTGCCTCAAAGTGAAAAGGAATGGCCTTTACCGAAAGGAATGACTAACGCGTCATCTTTATCACTAAATCTGAACGATAATGAGAAGCAACAGACCATCAATATTATTCCGTAATACCCTACCGCTCTGGTTTTTGGTCTGCACTCACGCATACGCTGCAGCAAATGCGACGCTTTACCTGACCGCAACGGTGAACGGGCAGGTGATTAAAGGCTTCGTGAAAGCCCAAAATAGGGATAATAAGCTCTATATTTCCGCCAACGATGCCAAAAAACTCGACATCGAAACGGCCTCTCTGCCTGAAAAACAGGGCTATCTCGATCTCAGCCCTCAGGATGGCCTGGACGTCACCTTTGATAATCTGAGTCAGAGCATCAACATTGTGGCCAGCAAAGAGTGGCTGGGTCGTGACAGCCGCCTGGTCAACCGCAATGGTTCGCACCTGGTTCATAACTCTCAGCTTTCGCCTGAAGTCCGTGGTCTGGCGTTGAACTACAACATCTTTACCAGTCACGAAAGCGGTGAGCAGGATACTTCACTCTTCAGCGAGTTTCGGACCTTTGGCCTGGGCTCCGGTTTTTTTAGCTCATCGTTTAACAGCAAAGACACTACCAACACAACCGACGCCGAACGCGGCACGCGTCGGTTAATGAGCAGTTGGGTGTATCAAAACGTCGACAAACTGTTCTCAATGACGCTGGGCGACAGTTTTACCACCAGCCAAAGCTGGAACAACAGCGTACGTTTTGGCGGCATCAATATTGCCCATAACTACGCCACACAGCCTAACTTCAGCACCTCATCGCAGGATATTCTGACCGATAGCGTCACCCTGCCATCAACCGTGGATTTGTACGTCCGCGGGGTGAAAGCGTCGTCGCAGCGCGTTGACCCCGGGCAATTTACCCTCAATACCGCGCCGATTTTCACTGGCAACGAAGGCGCGCAGGTGGTGATTACCGACATCAACGGCCAGCAGCGCGTGGTGAATCTCGATCTCTATGGCGCCACGCAATTACTCTCTGCAGGGCTAAATACCTGGGGAGTGAGCGCGGGCTGGGTACGAAAAGATTACACCTACCAATCAAATAGCTATGACAGCCAATTTGTCGGCGTCGGCGACTGGCGCTATGGATTCAGTAATAAATCGACGGTTGGGCTACATGCCGAGCAAAGCGCGCAGCTGCACAATGAAGGGATGGGCTGGGATTACCTGCTGTCACCGACGCTCGGCGTATTTCATCTTAACGCCTCAAACAGCCAGTATGATGATAATAGCGGCTCGCAGTGGGGTTCCGGCTGGCAGTGGAATAACCGCCGCTATAACGTCGCGCTCAACCATTCCCAGGCCAGCAACGGTTATCGGGACGTGTCATCCATTGCGGACAATACCCTGACGACCCGTGAAGATTCCGCGTTTGCCAGCGTGACTTTTGATGCTGCCGGCACTTTCGGGGTGAGCTGGGTGAACCAAACTTATCAGGATTCCTCATCGCAGTATGCAGGCGTGTCGTGGTCTAAAAGCTACGCCCATGGCATTACGCTTGCCACCAGCCTGACCCGTGAACTGGGCGACGAACGCAATACGACGGTTTTCCTGAACGTCAGCATGCCGCTGAACCAGCATAAAGATTACCTCTCGCTGCAAGACAGCCATGATAACGACGGCAACGCCATGCAGGCGAGTCTGGCACACTCGCTCGATGCGAATAAGCCGGGATGGGGCTGGAACATGTCGGCCCAAAATGGGGATAACGCCGCCGTCCACGCTACCGTCCAGCATCGTAATCACTGGAGCGATATGGCATTGGGCTTTAACCGCCAGGACAACGCCAACGATTATTATGGCTCTCTGTCTGGCGCGCTTGGTCTGTTTATGGGTCATCTGTATGCCACCCGCGTGTTGGGTAGCGCCTTTGCCATTGTTGATACCTCTAACGTACCCGATGTACCGGTTTATCTGGAACACCGTCCTGTCGGTCATACCGATAACAATGGGATGCTGTTCCTCAATAACCTCAATCCGTATCAGGAAAACCGTCTGGATATCGATGTGCTCCAGTTGGACGAAGAATACCGCGCACCTTATACCAGCGAGGTACTGATCCCGAAAACCGCCAGCGGCGCGCTGGCTAAATTCACCATTTATAAAACCCATGCGCTACTGATGACGGTGAAAACCGCTGACGGTAAATATGTGCCTTTCTCGGCGCAGGTCAGCGTGAGTACGGCGCAAGGTGAAGCGCCATCACACGGCACGCAACAAACCATCGCTGGCTACGATGGCAAAATATACCTTGAAGACCCACCGGCTAGCGGCAAAGTTAGCGTTCAATGGGCATCTTCATCCTGTCAGGTGACGCTGCCGCAGCAGCGTAGTCATTCCCATTCCGTAGAGGTCATCAACGCGCTATGTCAGTCACTCGCTCATTAGGGTTCATCAGCCTGCTTCTGGCGCTAATGGTGGTATTGTGCCCTGCCGCAAAAGCGGCAGACTGCTGGAACGGCAGCCCTCCCGGGCTCAATTTTGGCACCGTTACGCCAGGCGCAAGCAGCACCACCAGCACAAAGCTGTCGTTCACCTGCAATAACTACGATGGCAAGGCCGAGTATGTTCGCGCCTGCCTGAAGCTCATGGCAGATGATCCTATCCCCATGAGCCAGAATGAGCCTTCGACCACACCGCTCTATTTTTCGCTCTACTCCATTTACGATCTGCACCATCCCCTGAGTCAAAACGGTGACGTTTACGCGCAAATTGATATGGAACTGGGGGGGAGTCAAAGTAACGTCGAGCATGATATTCCGCTCATCGGCAAGATAAACGCTGGGCAGACGGATATCAGCGCCGGAACATATTACGATTACGCCACCAGCGTACAGATCCGCTACGCCTCAGCATCATCAATACAGTCGTTGCCCTCATGCAGCGGGCTCTCCGGGACGCTGGTTACTGACCAAATCAGCGCCACGGCGACGGTGAAAAATGGCTGTGAGATTGTCAGCACCGATGACATGGAATTTGGTAGCAAAACCCCCGCCGCGACGAATTTGTTGCAGGCAAGTTCAACCGCCAACATCAGCATTCAATGCCCAACGGGTACGTCGTATTCCGTCGGAATAGGCCATGGTCTGCACCCTGACGGCAATGCGCGTTCGTTGTGCCATAACGACGAATGCGTCAGCTACGGACTCTATCAGGACGCTGCACATTCCATTGCGTGGTCACAAGACAACCAGGAGAAACAATATTCCAGCAGCGGACAGCCGCAGGAGCTGGTGGTCTACGGGAATATCCCCGCGCAGAAATGGCCCTCTCCCGGCGTTTATACCGATACGGTAGTGATTACGCTTACCTACTAGCAGCCAACAGCGCGTTTAACATCTGGCGTAGCTGTCCTGCGACCCGAACAACGGGATAGCCCATCTGCGCGTGCATGATAGCGCCATCCAGCGCCATGACAACGGCAGCAAGCGCTGAATCATCCAGTGACCACCGTGTCGCCAGCTCGGCGGCCACGGCGGATTTATGGTTTCGAGTCAGTTGCTCAACCTCGGGCAGTACCTCACTCATCTCTGCCGTTGCATTCAAAAACGCACAGCCGCGAAAGTCAGGATCGCTCCACCAGAGGCACAGGGTGGAGAGCAACGCTTCCACTGGGTCAGGCGTCGTTACATCGTGCTGTTTCAACGTATTAGAAAACCAGTCCATCCATAGGGTATGGCGGTAATCCAGATAGGCGAGGATCAGCAAATTTTTGCTGGGAAAGTGGCGGTAAAACGTCACTTTGGTGACGCCAGCATGCTCGATAATTTTATCTATTCCCGTAGCGCGAATACCGTGGAGATAAAATAACGTGTGTGCGGATGTCAGGATTTTCTCTTTGGCACTCACGGCGCGCGGGTTGCTGTTTTCCCTGTTCATCGTCTTTTTTCTCCGTTGACAAACGCTGGTGGTCGGAATATTTTAGCACCAAGTAGACAGACCTGTCTACATTGCTAACCCGGAGACTCATATGAGCACTAGCCGCCCACCGCTTCCTCCTTTTACGCGTGAAAGCGCCATTGAAAAAGTCCGCCTTGCTGAAGATGGCTGGAATAGCCGTGACCCGGCCAAAGTCGCGTTGGCCTATACGCTCGATACGCAATGGCGTAACCGTGCCGAGTTCGTCAATGGTCGTACTGAAGCGCAGGCGTTCCTGGCACGGAAATGGAAAAAGGAGTTTGAGTATCGGCTCATCAAAGAGCTTTGGGCGTTTGAAGGCAATCGCATTGCCGTACGCTATGCCTATGAGTGGCATGATGATTCCGGCAACTGGTATCGTTCATACGGTAATGAAAACTGGGAATTTAACGACGAAGGTCTGATGCAGCGCCGTTTTGCCTGCATCAACGACCTGCCCATCCGCGAGGATGAACGTCTGTTTCATTGGCCTCAGGGACGCCGCCCGGATGACCATCCGGGACTCAGCCAATTGGGGCTATAGCATCCGCGTAATTAGCTGACGGGTATGGCTTTTGAAGCCATACCCTAAACAACCCATGCTTTATTCTGCAACACCACCCGATAACCATCAGGATCAACGAATGTCCGGCCGCTCATAATTAAAATCGCCGAGAAATCTGGTCTTCATACCAGAAATAACTATCGCTCGCCGTCCCAGAACCACACTTTTAACTGGTTACTAACCTGTTGTATAATGGTTTGCACTTTAACTAAAAAAACGAGTGCGACCATGATTGATATCAACCTGCCTTTAACCGATGTCCACCGCCATCTTGACGGTAATATTCGTGCCCAGACCATTCTCGATCTTGGCCGTCAGTACAATCTCGCGCTCCCCGCTACTACGCTTGAAACCCTGCTACCACACGTGCAGGTCACCAGCAATGAACCCGATCTGGTCAGCTTCCTGAGCAAGCTTGACTGGGGGGTAAAGGTTCTGGCCTCTCTGGATGCCGTACGCCGCGTGGCTTATGAAAACATTGAAGATGCGGCCCGTAACGGCCTGCACTACGTTGAGCTGCGGTTTTCCCCGCGCTATATGGCGATGACGCACCAACTGCCGGTTGACGGCGTGGTAGAAGCGGTTATCGCTGGGGTCAAAGAAGGCTGTCGCGTGTTTAATGTCGACGCGCGCCTTATCGGCATTATGAGCCGTACCTTTGGTGAAGCGGCTTGTGAAGAAGAGTTGAATGCGCTGCTTGCACACCGTGACGGTATTACCGCGCTCGATCTGGCGGGTGATGAGCTCGGCTTCCCTGGGCATCTGTTCCTGAACCATTTCAGCCGCGCGCGCGATGCGGGATGGCGCATCACCGTACACGCTGGCGAAGCCGCAGGCCCGGAAAGCATCTGGCAGGCGATTCGCGACCTCGGCGCTGAGCGCATTGGCCACGGCGTGAAGGCGGTACAGGACCCAGCGTTGATGGATTTCCTCGCGGAAAAACGCATCGGCATCGAGTCCTGCCTGACTTCCAACATTCAGACCAGCACCGTGCCATCGCTGGCTCAGCACCCGCTGAAAACCTTCCTTGAGTACGGCGTATTGGCGAGCATTAACACCGACGATCCGGCAGTTCAGGGGATTGATATTCAGCACGAATACCATACTGCTGCCCCGGCTGCGGGTCTGAGCAAAGCGCAGATTCGCCAGGCACAAATCAACGGTCTGGAAATGGCATTCCTCACCGCCGCGGAAAAACAGGCGCTTATCGCGCGCGTTAAACAGGCATAAAAAAAACCGGCAGGACCAACCTGCCGGTTTTTCCATCTCTGGGCACTTACACTAACGTCAGTGCTGCTCTGTGCTTCGCAGACTCAATACCCAGTTCAATCAGTTCCATAATCTGGATAGCCTGATTTGCCGGAACCGGATTCTCGCCAATGCCGTTCATCGCATCGCGAATCGCCGCATAATAAGCAGGATAGTTGCCCGGCTGCGTCAACAACGTGGTTTCCACCCGCGTTTCACCTTCTACCGTGGTTAAGATGCCGTCGCGCATATCGTAACCCCAGTCCGACTGCGGTAAACGCTCGCCATTTTTCAAGCGGTCTTCCTGCGGGTCAAGACCAAATTTGACATAGCTTGCCTCGGTACCGTGCACGATATAGCGCGCCGTTTCCGTCGCCGCCAGCAGTGTGCCATGCAGTACCACGCGACGCTGCGGATACGTTAAGACCGCATGGAAGTAATCCGTCGACTGCGCGCCCGGTCGCAGTTGACCAAGATCGACATACAGACTTTGCGGTAAACCAAACAGGCTGACGGCCTGATCGAGCAGATGCGGTCCTAAGTCGTACCAGATACCACTTCCCAACCCTGCCTGTTCACGCCAGCGTGCGCGCACCTGCGGACGATAGCGGTCAAAGTGTGATTCAAAGTGGACCACCTCGCCCAGCTTGCCGTCGTTGATCAGCGCTTTCACCGTCAGGAAGTCGCTGTCCCAACGGCGGTTATGGAAGACAGAGAGCAGCTTACCTTGCTGTCTGGCAAGAGTATCTAATTCGCGAGCTTGTGACAGCGTCACGGTAAAGGGCTTATCGACCACCACGTTTTTCCCAGCTTCCAGCGCCGCTTTCGCCAGCGGGAAATGGGTATCGTTCGGCGTTGGGATAACAATCAAATCAATATCAGGGTTGCTAAACAACGCGGCTGGATCTGAAACCACCTGCACCGTTGGCCAATCGGCGTGGACCTTACTCGCATCGCTGCTGGAGACAACAGACAGCTCCATACCCGGCGTACCGCTGATAAGCGGCGCGTGAAATGTCTTACTGGCATAGCCATAACCCACTAGTCCAACACGGATTTGGTCACTCATGTGTCGCCTCACTTCTGTATTTAATGTGCTTGATTGTGTTTTGTAATCGATTTCTTTATTTGAACTCATCTGCTAGTTTCATACAACAGTTTAATAACATTATGGCGTAGCAACCCGCCAACTGATGAAATAAACACCACCTGACGAAACGATTCGGCTGAAAACTTGCGTTGTGACGCCAGCACGCTAAGATCTTGCTCTGGCATTATTTTCTCAATGGACTGTTAGCTAAATTTCATGAATTCCGTATTGACTCGTATTGTTGAATTAATTGGTTGGATTATTCTGGGCTTCTCCGTTCTGCTGTTAATTGTGGCCCACCACATTGATAATTATCAGCCGCCTGAGCCGGCTACCGCGACGCTACAAAAAACCATCACCCCTTCTACTTGAAAAAGTGATTCGGATCTCATCTATGGAACCGGTTTCTGAAACCGGTTGCACGCATTAACCTCACTCTTTACACTCGTGATATCACACAGGTAAGGAGTGTTTTATGTCCGCTTTTCCCCCAAATTTCCTCTGGGGTGCTGCTACCGCAGCGTACCAGGTTGAAGGTGCACACGATGAAGACGGTAAAGGCCCGTCTATTTGGGATATATTCTCCCACCAGCCAGGGACAACCTATCAGGGTACAAACGGCGACATTGCCGTCGATCACTACCATCGCGTAAAAGAAGACGTCGAGCTAATGGCTGAAATGGGGCTGCAAAGCTACCGTTTCTCTATCTCGTGGCCTCGCCTGCTGCCAAACGGGCGCGGCGAGATAAACGAAGTGGGCGTGAAATTTTACAGCGATCTGATTGATGACCTGTTAGCACACAATATTGAGCCAATGATTACCCTCTATCATTGGGATCTCCCGCAGGCGTTGCAGGATGAAGGCGGCTGGGAAGCTCGTTCAACGGCGGAAGCCTTCGAAGAATATGCACGACTGTGCTATGCCCGCTTCGGGTCACGCGTCCAAAAATGGGCAACGTTTAATGAAACCATCGTCTTTATTGGGCACGGTTACATTACCGGAAGCCACCCGCCTTCAGTACGTAATCCGGCTCGCGCTATTCAGGCTTGCCACCACGTTTTTATTGCCCATGCGCTGGCGGTTAAAGCCTTCCGAGGGATGCAAATCAAAGGTGAAATTGGCTTTGTTAACGTGCTGCAACCGCATTCACCGCTGACCGATAGCCCAGAAGACAAAGCGGCGACGGCGCTGGCCGACGCCATCCATACTCATTGGCTCTACGATCCTGTGCTGAAAGGCCGCTACCCTGACGAACTGCTGGCGCAATCTCAGGCGCTGTGGGGCGTGCCCCGCTTTGCGCCGGGCGATGACGAATTGCTGCGCAAAAACCGCTGTGATTTTATCGGCCTGAACTACTATCGGCGTGAAACCGTTTCTGCCACGCCGCCTGCTGAGAAAGTCAGCGGCGAGCAAGGTGTTGAAGGGCTGTTCTATTTCGTGCGCAATCCGCAGAGTGTTTACACGGAATGGGGCTGGGAAATCTGGCCGCAAGGGTTAACCGACGGCATTATGATGATCAAAGAGCGTTACGGTGATATTCCTATTTATATTACCGAGAACGGTCTGGGTGCCGTAGATCCTATCGTCGATGGTGAAGTGGTTGACACACCACGTATCGATTTCTTACGCGTGCACATAGAGGCGCTGGAAAAAGCCATTGCGCTGGGAGCCGATGTCCGTGGCTATTATCCGTGGTCGTTTATCGATCTGCTGAGCTGGCTGAACGGTTACAAAAAACAGTATGGCTTTGTCTACGTCGACCATAAGCAAAATCTGGCGCGCAAACGTAAGAAAAGCTTCTTCTGGTATAAAGATGTGATTGCCAGCCGCGGCGAAAATCGTTAATTTTCCACGAAATCAGGGTGCGGCAACGCGCCCTGATTGCATAAAAAGTCGCTTTTTCTGGGTCAAAATCAATAAGCACATTTTCTGTTATTGTAATTCCCGCCTATAACCCAAATAATCCAGGCTATCCTGCTGAGGTTTAGTCATCTGCGCTGAACGCTCGATAAAAACGGATGTCGAACCACCTATTAGCAGTACAAACTCTATTAACCGCTTCGTGTTTCAGCCCTCCAGGCTGCTTTAAACACATTGTACGGTGAGCATTAACATTATAAATGGATACCCACAAATGACCGTTTTGGATTATTTATTAAAATTCCGCAAAGTCAGTTCATTGGATAATCTTGAAAAACTCTACGATCATCTTAACTATTCGCTGACCAACACTGAAGAACTTATCAATATGTACCGTGCCGCCGACCATCGTCGCGCAGAGCTGGTATCCGGCGGTCGACTGTATGATGTTGGCCAGGTGCCAAAATCCGTTTGGCGATTTGTGCAATAGTAGTTTTTTCCAGAGCGCCAGTTGCTTATACTCCTCGGCCTGTATTTTTTTCCTCTTCACTGGCGCTGATTTTCAGGAGACACAATGTCAGATAATTCTGCAGAACGTATTGGCGGATGGCTGCTTGGCCCGCTGGCCTGGCTTATCGTTCAGTTAATAAGCATCTGCCTGACGCTTATCAAATTTGGCTATGTGCTGCTGACACCACAAACGCTTG
This sequence comes from uncultured Kluyvera sp., assembly GCF_902485085.1. Classification (NCBI taxonomy): domain Bacteria; kingdom Pseudomonadati; phylum Pseudomonadota; class Gammaproteobacteria; order Enterobacterales; family Enterobacteriaceae; genus Kluyvera; species uncultured Kluyvera sp. The sequence goes on along the minus strand of NZ_CABTJS010000004.1, from coordinate 102,005 downwards.
GGCTGGTTAAAGAGATGGGGGCGGCAAATATCACACTGCTCGCCCTGTCCTTCTTGTCGTTTATTGCCATGTGTTATTACACGCTATGGCTGACCATCGCCTTCTTCAAGCGTCGCCATAACGTACCGAAACACTACATTATCTGGCTGATGATTGGCGTCCTGCTGGCGGTTAAAGCCTTCGCCTTTTCCCCGATTTCTGACGACCTTGCGGTACGTCAACTGCTGCTTCCGCTGCTGGCGGCTGCGCTGATTGTTCCTTATTTCAAGCGCTCGCAGCGGGTAAAACGCACCTTTACTCAGGCGTAATACCCCCACACTTAGCCTGTTGTCGCCAAAGTCACTTTGTCAGATAATAGGAAGCTTTTTTTGTAACAGGTCGAATGATGACTGACTATTTATTGCTCTTTATCGGTACCGTTCTGGTAAATAACTTCGTCCTGGTGAAATTCCTGGGGCTATGTCCGTTCATGGGGGTTTCTAAAAAACTGGAAACCGCGATGGGGATGGGCCTGGCGACCACCTTCGTGATGACGCTGGCCTCTATCTGTGCCTGGCTGATTGACACCTGGATACTGATCCCGCTGGATTTGGTTTACCTGCGCACGCTGGCGTTTATTCTGGTGATTGCCGTGGTGGTCCAGTTCACCGAAATGGTGGTGCGGAAAACCAGCCCGGCGCTCTATCGTCTGCTGGGTATCTTCCTGCCGCTCATCACCACCAACTGCGCCGTACTCGGCGTGGCGCTGCTGAACATCAACCTTGGCCACAACTTCCTGCAATCCGCGCTGTATGGTTTCTCTGCTGCCGTCGGGTTTTCACTGGTCATGGTGCTGTTCGCCTCTATTCGCGAACGTCTGGTGGTATCCGACGTTCCCGCGCCCTTCAAGGGTAACGCTATTGCGTTGATCACCGCAGGTTTAATGTCATTAGCCTTTATGGGCTTTAGCGGGCTGGTGAAGTTGTAATGATGACCTTCTGGATTGCTGTCGCTGCAATCAGCCTGTTGGGGCTGATTTTTGGCGTCATTCTGGGTTACGCCTCACGACGTTTTGCCGTTGAGGATGACCCGGTTGTTGAAAAAATTGATGAGTTGCTGCCCCAGAGCCAGTGCGGCCAGTGCGGCTATCCTGGCTGCCGTCCGTATGCGGAAGCGGTCAGCAACGGTGAAAAAATTAACTGCTGCGCGCCCGGCGGCGAAGCCGTGATGCTGAAAATCGCCACGCTGCTCAACGTTGATCCGCAGCCGATTGGTGGCGATGAAAATGCGGCTGAGCCCGCGCGTATGCTTGCCATTATTGATGAAAATAACTGTATCGGTTGTACCAAATGTATTCAGGCTTGCCCGGTAGACGCCATTGTTGGCGCGACGCGAGCCATGCACACCGTCGTAAGCGACCTGTGCACCGGCTGTAATCTGTGCGTGGCGCCGTGCCCGACGCAGTGTATTGAGTTACGTCCCGTTGAGACGACGACCGACAGCTGGAAATGGGATTTGCAAACTATCCCGGTACGAAATATTCCTGTGGAACACCATGCTTAAGCTATTCTCCGCCTTCAGAAAAGACAAAATCTGGGATTTCAACGGGGGTATTCACCCGCCAGAAATGAAAACCCAGTCGAACGGCACCCCGCTGCGCCAGGTTCCCCTCGCACAGCGTTTTGTCATTCCGCTGAAACAACATATTGGTGCCGAAGGTGAACTCGCCGTTCAGCCTGGCGACCACGTTCTCCGCGGCCAGCCATTAACCCGCGGCTGGGGACGTATGCTGCCTGTTCATGCGCCGACCTCCGGAACGGTTGTTGCCATTGAACCTCATGCCACAGCCCATCCTTCTGCACTGCCGGAGATGAGCGTCATTATTGACGCTGACGGCGAAGACCGCTGGATTACCCGTGACGGCTGGGCCGACTACAGAAATCACAGTCGCGAAGCCCTCATCGAACGTATTCACCAGTCTGGCGTGGCCGGTTTAGGCGGCGCGGGTTTCCCGACGGGTAACAAACTGCGCGGCGGTGGTGACAAAATCACGACGCTGATTATCAACGCTGCCGAGTGCGAACCATATATCACCGCAGATGACCGCCTGATGCAGGATTGCGCCGCGCAAATTGTCGAAGGTATTCAGATCCTCGCGCACATTCTTCAGCCGCAGCAGGTGCTAATCGGGATTGAAGACAATAAACCGCAGGCCATCTCAATGATGCGGGCTGTACTGGCTGACTGCCACGGTATTAGTCTGCGTGTTATCCCGACGAAATATCCTTCCGGCGGCGCAAAACAGCTAACACAAATTCTGACCGGTAAACAGGTTCCACACGGCGGGCGTTCATCGGACATCGGCGTACTGATGCAAAACGTCGGTACCGCTTACGCCGTAAAACGTGCGGTTATTGATGGTGAACCGCTGACCGAACGCGTGGTGACACTAACCGGTGAATCCGTCGGTAAGCCGGGGAACGTTTGGGCGCGTCTGGGGACACCGGTTCAGCATCTGCTCAAACACGCCGATTTTTGCCCAACCAGCGATCAAATGGTGATTATGGGCGGCCCGCTGATGGGCTTTACTCTGCCCTGGCTTGATGTGCCGGTAGTGAAAATCACCAACTGTCTGCTGGCGCCTTCTGCCGCTGAAATGGGTGAACCTGAAGAAGAGAAAGGCTGCATTCGCTGCAGCGCCTGTGCCGATGCTTGCCCGGCAGATTTGCTGCCACAGCAGCTTTACTGGTTCAGCAAAGGCCAGCAGCACGATAAAGCCACGGCGCACAACCTTTCCGACTGCATCGAATGCGGTGCCTGTGCGTGGGTCTGCCCAAGCAGCATTCCGCTGGTACAGTATTTCCGCCAGGAGAAGGCCGAAATCAGCGCCATCCGTCAGGAAGAGCAGCGTGCGGCAGAAGCTAAAGCGCGCTTTGAAGCACGCCAGCAGCGCCTGGAACGCGAGAAAATCGCCCGCGAAGCACGGCATAAAAAGGCTGCCGTACAGCCTGCGGCAAAAGATCAGGATGCCATCCACGCCGCGCTTGCTCGCGTTCGCGAAAAACAGCAGCAGGCTACTCAGCCGATTGTTATTCAGGCCGGAGCGCAGCCAGACAATAGTGCAGTTGCCGCCGCGCGAGAAGCACGTAAAGCGCAGGCACGCGCAGCACAGGCCGAAAAACAGCAGGCAACGACAGAAACCGTTGACCCACGCAAAGCCGCGGTAGAAGCCGCTATTGCACGTGCTAAAGCGCGCAAAGCAGAACAACCCGTGGAAGTAGCAGTAGCGGCTGTAGATACCACTGTTGACCCGCGTAAAGCGGCCGTCGAAGCGGCTATTGCCCGTGCCAAAGCGCGCAAGGCGGCAGAGCAAGCAACCGTTGAGCCCGCTGCCTCCGAAGAAACCATCGACCCGCGTAAAGCCGCTGTCGAGGCGGCGATTGCGCGCGCCAAAGCACGCAAGGCAGCAGAGCAAGCAACCGTTGAGCCCACTGCCGATGAAGAAGCCCTCGACCCGCGTAAAGCGGCCGTCGAAGCGGCGATTGCGCGTGCTAAAGCGCGCAAGGTAGCCCAGCAGGATATCAGCGAACCTGCTGCCAACGACGACCCACGCAAAGCTGCCGTTGCCGCTGCTATTGCTCGTGTTCAAGCCAGGAAAGCCGCTCAGGCCGTTAACGAGGATTAAATGGTTTTCAAAATCGCAAGTTCCCCTTATACCCACAATCACCGCCAGACATCGCGGATTATGCTGCTGGTGGTTATCGCCACCCTGCCAGGCATTGTGGTCCAGAGCTGGTTTTTTGGCTGGGGAACCGTTATTCAACTGGTGGTGGCTATACTGGCCGCCTGGCTTGCGGAGTCCCTGGTGCTCCGTCTTCGCAAACAAAATATCGGCCAGACGCTTGCCGATAACTCAGCGCTGTTGACCGGCCTGCTACTGGCTATCAGTATTCCGCCGCTGGCGCCATGGTGGATGGTGGTATTGGGTACCGTTTTTGCCGTTATTATCGCCAAACAACTTTATGGGGGACTGGGGCAAAACCCGTTCAACCCAGCCATGATTGGCTATGTTGTTCTGCTGATCTCCTTCCCTGTGCAGATGACTTCGTGGTTACCACCGCACGATATCGCCGCCGCAGCGCCTGGCTTTATGGATGCTATCCACGTTATTTTCAGCGGCCATACAGCGGCCGGTCAGGATATGAATGCCTTGAAGATGGGCGTTGATGGCATCAGCCAGGCCACGCCGCTCGATACCTTCAAAACGTCGCTTCATGCCGGACATCCGGTAGATGAGATCCTGAAATCGTCGATTTATCACGGTGCGCTTGCCGGTGCCGGATGGCAATGGGTCAACGTCGCCTACCTGGTCGGCGGCCTGTTCCTGCTGTGGCAAAAAGCGATTCGCTGGCATATCCCCGTGAGTTTCCTGGTGAGTCTTGCCGTCTGCTCAACGCTTGGCTGGCTGTTCCACCCGGAAAGCGTTGCCTCGCCGCAGATGCATCTGCTCTCCGGCGCCACCATGCTGGGCGCGTTCTTTATCCTCACCGACCCGGTCACCGCATCAACCACCAACCGTGGCCGTCTGATCTTTGGGGCGCTGGCAGGTCTTCTGGTGTGGTTAATCCGCAGCTTTGGCGGGTACCCGGACGGCGTGGCATTTGCCGTGCTGTTAGCCAACATCACCGTACCGCTGATTGATTACTACACGCGCCCGCGCGTTTACGGACACCGCTGAGGAATCACATGTTAAAGACCATGCGTAAACACGGTGTCACGCTGGCGCTGTTCGCAGCCGGTTCTACCGGGCTGACGGCGGCGATCAACCAGTTAACCAAGCACACCATCGATGAACAGGCCGAAAAGCAGCAGAACGCCCTGTTCCAACAGGTTATACCGGCAGGCAGCTATAATAATGACCTGCTGAAGAGCTGCTTTGTGGCCGAAGCTCCAGAGCTTGGCAAAGGTACACATAAGGTTTATATCGCCCGTCAGGACGATAAACCGGTCGCCGCCATACTCGAAGCCACCGCACCAGACGGCTATTCTGGCGCCATTCAGCTGTTGGTCGGTGCCGATTTTAACGGTACCGTGCTCGGTACCCGCGTGACCGAGCACCATGAAACGCCGGGGTTAGGCGATAAAATTGAGCTTCGACTGTCTGACTGGATAACCTTCTTCGCCGGTAAAAAAATCGACGGCGCGAACGATAGCCAGTGGGCAGTGAAGAAAGACGGCGGCCAGTTCGACCAGTTCACCGGGGCAACCATCACCCCTCGTGCGGTGGTAAACGCGGTAAAACGCGCGGGACTGTATGCACAAACGCTGCCCGCGCAACTCTCACAACTGCAAGCCTGTGGAGAATAAACAATGAGCGAGGTTAAAGAGGTTATTGTCCAGGGGCTCTGGAAAAATAACTCCGCACTGGTTCAGCTTTTGGGGATGTGCCCGCTGTTGGCGGTTACCTCGACCGCAACCAACGCCCTGGGTTTGGGTCTTGCTACTACGTTGGTATTGACGCTCACAAACCTGGCTATCTCCAGCCTACGCCGCTGGACGCCAGCGGAAATCCGTATCCCTATTTACGTCATGATCATTGCCTCGGTGGTCAGCGCCGTTCAGATGCTGATTAACGCCTATGCATTTGGTCTGTACCAGTCGCTCGGGATCTTTATTCCGCTTATCGTCACCAACTGTATCGTGGTGGGACGTGCGGAAGCCTTCGCCGCGAAGAAAGGCCCGGCGCTCTCCGCGCTGGATGGCTTTGCTATCGGGATGGGCGCAACCTGTACGATGTTCGTGCTGGGCTCCATTCGTGAGCTACTCGGCAACGGAACGCTGTTCGACGGCGCTGACGGGCTGCTCGGCAGTTGGGCGAAAGCGCTACGAATCGAAGTCTTCCATACCGATACTCCTTTCCTGCTGGCAATGCTGCCACCGGGAGCTTTTATCGGTCTTGGAATGCTGTTGGCTATTAAATATCTTATCGATGAACGGACTAAGAAACGTCATGCTCAGCAGGTTATTGCTGCGGAAAGCGTGAATGTGGATGGGGCAGAGAAGGCCTGATGAACAAAACCAAGCGTCTGGAAATATTGACTCGGCTGCGGGACAACAACCCGCACCCGACCACTGAACTTGACTTTACTTCGCCGTTCGAGCTGCTGATTGCGGTTTTGCTCTCCGCACAGGCGACGGACGTTAGCGTCAACAAAGCGACCGCCAAACTCTACCCGGTGGCAAACACGCCGCAGGCGATGCTCGATTTGGGCGTCGATGGCGTGAAGGAGTACATCAAGACGATTGGCCTGTTCAACAGCAAAGCGGAAAACGTCATCAAGACCTGCCGCATGCTGCTGGAACTACACGGCGGTGAAGTTCCTGAAGACCGGGCGGCGCTGGAAGCTCTGCCTGGGGTCGGGCGCAAAACCGCTAACGTAGTGCTGAACACCGCATTTGGCTGGCCGACCATTGCCGTCGATACCCACATCTTCCGCGTCTGCAACCGTACGCAGTTTGCCCCGGGAAAGAACGTCGAACAGGTAGAAGAGAAGCTGCTGAAAGTGGTGCCCGCTGAATTTAAGGTCGACTGTCACCACTGGCTCATCTTACATGGACGCTACACCTGCATCGCCCGCAAGCCTCGTTGTGGTTCTTGTATTATTGAAGATCTCTGTGAATTTAAAGAGAAAGTCGAGCTGTAGACCCTATATCGCGGTTTGGCAAGTCCGCCTGCCGCGTCCTCTTGAGTGACTAAACCGCGTTTAATCCCATCTATTTATTCATTATTTGGCATTTCTCACGCCTATATAACGCTTTTACAGATTAAACACGCCATCACTACCAAATTTTTCTATACAAAAACTGACCAGATCATCACCACAACATGATGTTGCATTTATGTTTCTTTACGGGCATTTTCCTTACATCATTAGGATGAATCCTCCGTAACGCACAATATGATCATCCAGTTATTTTTCGGAATCCAGCCTATATCACTATATAAAAGCGCCACCAGTAGAAGATATCGTTGAATTGCCGTTTTTGCGCCTCCTTTTCAGAATAAAAAACCGCTTAAATTTAAAGCGTGAAATTTAACGCTAAATAACATTTATGTGTCTGGTTAATTATTCCACTCTTTTTATTTGTAACGGAGTATTACAAAGGTCTTGTCTGAAAGCGCAGGATAGTGAACATTACTTCCCGTTTCCCTCCAGAATAACTATAAGGTGGATGCCCATGAGCACTCCGCCCAGTACACCCCCCATTAGAATGGGATGTAAATAAGAGGTATATGTGTCTACTGCAAACAATAAACCAACTGAAAGCGTGAGTTTGAACGCTTTCAAACAACCTAAAGCGTTCTATCTCATCTTCTCTATCGAGTTATGGGAGCGTTTTGGTTTCTACGGCCTGCAAGGCATTATGGCCGTTTACCTGGTTAAACAACTGGGTATGTCAGAAGCTGACTCCATCACTCTGTTCTCTTCCTTTAGTGCCTTAGTGTACGGTCTGGTTGCTATCGGCGGCTGGCTGGGCGACAAAGTACTGGGTACGAAACGCGTGATTATGCTGGGTGCCGTGGTACTGGCCATCGGCTATGCGCTGGTCGCGTGGTCTGGTCACGATGCCGGTATCGTTTATATGGGTATGGCGGCAATCGCCGTGGGTAATGGCCTGTTTAAAGCCAACCCGTCTTCCCTGCTCTCTACCTGCTATGCAAAAGATGATCCGCGTCTGGACGGTGCATTCACCATGTACTACATGTCCGTAAACATCGGTTCATTCTTCTCTATGCTGGCAACCCCGTGGCTGGCCGCTAAATACGGCTGGAGCACCGCGTTCGCGCTGAGCGTTGTCGGTATGCTGATTACCGTTGTGAACTTCGCATTCTGTCAGCGTTGGGTTAAACAGTACGGTTCCAAGCCAGACTTCGAGCCGGTTAACTATCGTAACCTGCTGCTGACCATTGTCGGCGTGGTGATTCTGGTGGCTGTAGCGACCTGGCTGCTGCACAACCAGGGCATCGCACGTATGGTTCTGGGCGTGATTGCACTGGGTATCGTTATCATCTTTGGTAAAGAAACCTTCTCTATGACCGGTGCGCCGCGTCGTAAGATGATCGTGGCTTTCATTCTGATGCTGGAAGCGATTATCTTCTTCGTGCTGTACAGCCAGATGCCAACCTCTCTGAACTTCTTCGCGATTCGTAACGTTGAGCACTCCATTCTGGGTATCGCGTTCGAACCGGAACAGTATCAGGCGCTCAACCCGTTCTGGATCATCATCGGTAGCCCAATTCTGGCCGCTATCTATAACAAGATGGGCGACAACTTGCCAATGCCGACCAAGTTCGCGATTGGTATGGTGCTGTGCTCTGGTGCCTTCCTGGTGCTGCCGCTGGGCGCGAAATTCGCTTCCGACGCGGGTATCGTCTCCGTGAACTGGCTGATCATCAGCTACGGTCTGCAGAGCATCGGTGAACTGATGATCTCTGGTCTGGGTCTGGCGATGGTGGCACAGCTGGTTCCACAGCGTCTGATGGGCTTCATCATGGGTAGCTGGTTCCTGACGACTGCCGGTGCGAACATCATCGGTGGTTACGTTGCTGGCCGTATGGCGGTTCCGGAAAACGTGACCGACCCGCTGATGTCCCTGGACATTTATGGCCACGTATTCCTGCAGATTGGTCTGGCAACGGCCGTTATCGCCTTGCTGATGCTGCTGACCGCACCGAAACTGAACCGTATGACTCAGGACGACGCAAAACCTGCTGCTGACGGTAAAGTCGCTTCCGTATAACGTCATCGGGAAACGAATAAATATTTAGGCCGCTAACTTCTGTTAGCGGCTTTTTTTTTATCGCGTCAGGCACTAACATACCTCCATATCCCTCGGCTGCCCTTCGGCCACGGGAAAACAAAAATAACCAAGTCTGAAGGAGTTACCCATGAAATTGTTCTACAAACCCGGCGCCTGTTCCCTGGCATCGCACATCACACTGCGGGAGAGCGGAAAGGACTTCACGCTTATCGGCGTCGACCTGATGCACAAACGCACGGAAAACGGTGACGATTTCCTGAAGGTCAACCCAAAAGGCCAGGTTCCTACTCTGCTGCTGGACGACAACACCCTGCTGACCGAAGGCGTGGCTATCATGCAGTACATCGCCGATAGCGTTGCTGACCGCCAGCTGCTGGCACCGGTTGGCACTATCAATCGTTACAGAACGCTGGAATGGCTGAATTACATCGCGACAGAGCTGCACAAAGGCTTTACGCCGCTGTTCCGCCCTGACACTCCGGAAGATTACAAACCAACGGCGCGCGCGCTGCTGGATAAAAAGCTGGCCTACATTGATGAATCACTGGCAAACGCACAGTGGATCAGCGGCTCACGCTTTACTATTGCCGATGCCTATCTGTTTACCGTGCTGCGCTGGGCGTTTGCCGTGAAGCTGGAAATGGCGGGATACAAAAACATTGCGGCCTACATGGAACGCGTTGCGGCGCGTCCTGCGGTAGCGGCAGCCATGGCGGCTGAAGGTCTGAAATAATATCGGTGCGCTGACTCCCCGGAGTCGACGCTTCGCACCTCGTCCGGGCTACCACAAACCTTGTAGCCCGGACGAGCTAAGCGACGCCGGGAGCGTCGCTTAGCTAACGACTAAAGCTGAGTCGCGCTAAAACAATGCACAGGTTTCGCAATACGATCCTGCGCCGCCACGACCTGCAACTCATACTCACCCATCTCTTTCGTCGTCACCATAATCTCGTACACCGCCGCAGTCACATGCTCCAGCGCTTCGCGAAGCGTCGCCCCCTGCAACAGCTTAACCAGCAGCAGACCGCTGGTCACATCGCCCACGCCCACCGGGTGACGCGCGCCAAAGTCGATCAGTGGACGGCTAATATGCCAGGCTTCATCCGCCGTCACCAGCAGCATCTCAAAGCGATCCTGACTGTAGCCCGCACGCGCCAGATGCTTCACCAGCACGATTTCCGGCCCCTGAGCAATTAGCTCACGCGCGGCCAGCACTGCATCATCGACATCCTTCACGTCGCGACCGGCGAGAATTTCCAGCTCAATCAGGTTTGGCGCAATTATATCGCTGGCTGGCATGGCATAGCGCTTATGGAATTCCGCCACGCCCGGTGCCACGATACAGCCCTTTTCCGGGTGTCCCATCACCGGGTCGCAGAAAAACTTCGCCTGTGGATTCGCGGCTTTCACCTGGCGCACAATGCCAAGAATATGTTCACCCTGCTCTGCAGAGCCCAGATAACCGCTCAGCACCGCGTCACAGCGCTTCAGCTGGTCGATAGCCGCAATGCCCTGCACAATCTCCGTCAGGTGCGCTGGCGGCATCACACAGCCCGTCCACTGACCATACTGAGTATGGTTGGAGAACTGTACCGTATTCAGCGGCCAGACGTTTGCACCAAGGCGGCGCATAGGAAACTCCGCGGCGCTATTGCCCGCATGCCCGAAAACGACGTGAGATTGAATGGCGAGGATGTTGTTCATTAGCTCTACTCAAACGACAAAAAAGAAGGGGGCGTAGTTTCCCACGCCCCCTCGTTTCGGAATATTACTTCCAGCAGATCAAACAGTAATTTTTCTTACCACGGCGTAACAGAGTGTAACGACCGAAGAGAATATCGCTATCCTGGAAGAAGTATTCCGGGTCAGCCTGTTTTTGACCGTTGATAGTGACCGCGTTAGAGGCGATGGTTTTACGCGCCTGGCCGCGAGACGGCTGCAGCTCGGAGTCTACCAGCGCCTGCATCAGGTCAGCACCTTTATCCATCTCAACCATCGGCACGCCGTCCTGCGCCAGCTGTTCGAAGTCCGCTTCACTCAGCGCGCTCAATGAACCGCTGAACAGGCTGTCGGTGATGCGTTTTGCAGCCACCAGACCTTCTTCGCCATGCACCAGACGAGTAACCTGCTCTGCCAGTACGTACTGGGCACGAGGTGCTTTACCGCTGTTTTTGTCTTCTTCTTCCAGGGCATTGATCTCTTCAATGTCCATAAAGGTGAAGAACTTCAGGAAGCGATAAACGTCGGCATCCGCGGTGTTGATCCAGAACTGGTAGAATTTGTACGGGCTGGTTTTCTTCGGATCCAGCCAGACTGCGCCGCCTTCGGTCTTACCGAACTTGGTGCCATCTGCTTTAGTGATCAGTGGAACGGTCAGGCCGAACACCTGATTCTGGTGCAGACGACGGGTCAGGTCGATACCGGAGGTGATGTTACCCCACTGGTCGGAACCGCCAATCTGCAGCGCCACGCCGTGCAGTTTGTTCAGGCAGGCAAAGTCATAGCCCTGCAGCAGGTTGTAAGAAAACTCGGTGAAAGAGATGCCCTGATCGTCGCGATTCAGACGCTGCTTCACCGCTTCTTTGTTGATCATCTGGTTAACAGAGAAGTGTTTACCGATGTCACGCAGGAAGGTCAGCACGTTCATGCCGCCAAACCAATCATAGTTGTTGGCCGCGATAGCCGAGTTGTCGCCGCAGTCAAAATCGAGGAACGGTGCCACCTGTTTGCGGATTTTATCCACCCACTCCTGCACGGTATCTTCGGTATTCAGTTTACGCTCGGCCGCTTTAAAGCTTGGGTCGCCAATCAGACCGGTTGCGCCGCCAACCAGTGCAACAGGCTTATGCCCTGCCTCCTGGAAGCGTTTCAGGCATAACAAAGGAACAAGATGCCCCAAATGCAAGCTGTCAGCGGTAGGATCGAAGCCGCAATAGAGCGCGATCGGGCCTTGCGCCAGTCGCTCTGCTAACGCTACCTCGTCCGTTACCTGGGCGACTAGCCCCCGCTCTTGCAGTTGTTTAATCAAGTTACTGCTTGCCATCAAATTCTCCATCTATATCCGACTGCACCTTTGCCGGTACACGACTTTTCGCCAGACGCGAAAGCTCTATAGAATAAAGCGCTGGCGCATTCAGCGCTAGCGCTTAAAACAACAAATTTCGGGGTTTACGGTGCCAGACGGTCGATTTTCCAGGCATCCGCGTCACGCTGGTACAAAAAACGATCGTGCAGACGGTGCTCGCCGCCCTGCCAGAACTCCATCTGCTCAATGGAGACACGGAAACCACCCCAGAAGCTCGGTAGCGGAACTTCGCCCTGCTGGAATTTCTGTTTCAGTTCCATAAACTTGCTTTCGAGGATACCGCGCGCGGAGATACGACTGGATTGTTTGGAAACCCAGGCGCCAATCTGGCTGTCGCGAGGACGGCTATGGAAGTATTTCACCACTTCCAGCGTCGACAGACGTTCAGCTTTGCCGATAACCATCACCTGGCGCTCCAGCATATGCCACGGGAACAGCAGGCTGATACGCGGATTGTTCTCAAGCTGATGCGCCTTGCGGCTGCCGAGGTTGGTGTAGAAAACCAGCCCTTTCTCGTCATAGTGCTTCAACAGAACGATACGCTGGTACGGCTGACCATTTTCATCAACCGTGGCAACCACCATCGCCGTAGGATCGGCAAGTCTGGCATCACAGGCCTGGCGTAACCAGCGTTCGAACAGGGTCAACGGTTCAGCAGGAAGATCGTGGCGACGCAGGCCGCCACGGGTGTACTCACGGCGCAGATGCGCGATTTGTTGCAGATCGTCGTTATCAGACATGGCGTTTAAGAGAGTAGTCAACGGGTGGCGTTATTGTGCGCCGCCCGCCTGAAAATCTCAACGCTTGGGGTTTTGTAACTGGCAGTTATTCAACACGATGTGGTCGCGTTTGTAGACGGTCGCTTCATTGCCTTTAGACCAGAACACATAGATCCCGTCGGTATAGCGAGCGCCCGACGCGGAGATCCCCTGCTGAAGATTCAGCTGCTGGTTGTCATAGATGAAGCTCACCTGTTGGCGCTGATTGTTAAGGTGCACGGTCAGCGGTTTTTCTTCACACTGGTATTCCAGCGTGTCGGTCTGCATGCGTTCCATAAACTGATTGTACGCACTGCAGCCAGCGAGCATAAAAGGGAGAGCAACGATAAGTAGTTTTTTCATTGTTTTGGGCCTTTCGACATTCCTGGTCAAGGAGCGATTGTCACACTCCCGTTCAGCTTAAGTCTACCGGCCCAATGTAAAGGAAGATGTCAGTTAACTCTGATTATGCTGGGGATTTGCGGGAAAAATCGCCCCTAGTACGGTTGCTTGCGATGCGCCGGTTACCGAGGGTAGATTTCCCGGAAGCCCTGCTACAGTGCGCCAGGCAAGCCAGGCGAACGCCAGCGCTTCCATGTCGTCGCCGCTAATACCGTATTCGTCTGTCGTGGCCACTTCAGTGCCGGCCAGCAGCCCTGCCAGACGAGCCATAATCAGCGGGTTACGGCTTCCGCCACCGCAGACCAATAGTCGCTCACAGCCACCGCTTAACATCACCTGCTCACTGATAGTGACCGCGGTAAGCTCGGTAAGCGTCGCCTGCACATCCTGCGGACGCAAACCCGGATAGCGCGCCAGATACTGCGCCAGCCAACCATAGTTGAAGTATTCGCGTCCCGTGCTTTTAGGCGCAGGTGCCGCAAAATACGGGTCGCTCAGCATATCCTGCAGCATAGGCAGAATGACTTTCCCTTCGTTGGCCCACTCTGCATCTTTATCGTACGGCTTACCCAGGCTGCGCCAGATCCAGGCGTCCATCAGCATATTGCCAGGGCCCGTATCGAAGCCGCGCACCGGCATGCCCGGCACCAGTAAAGAGAGATTGGCAATACCGCCAATATTGAGGATCATTCGACGTTCATCCGGCCGCGCCAGCAAAGCCTGGTGGAATGCCGGAACCAGCGGAGCACCCTGCCCACCCAGCGCTATGTCGCGTCGGCGAAAATCACCAACCACGCTTACGCCCGTACGTGCAGCGATAATATTGTTGTCGCCTATTTGCATGGTATGCGGCGCTTCGCCCGTCGGTTCATGCCACACCGTTTGCCCATGGCAACCAATCGCAACAATATCGTGTGCCGCAAGACGCTCCTGATTCATTAGCGCCATGACTGCATCAGCAAACAAATTCCCTAACCGATTGTCGAGCTGACCCAGCTGTGAAAGCGTCAATGGCTGCCCCTGACAGATAGCAAGAACCGCCTCTTTAAGCGCAACAGGAATGGGCCATGTGAGGCTGGCAAGCTGGGCAACCCTGCTTTCGTCAATCGCCGCCAGAACCACATCTACGCCATCGAGGCTGGTTCCTGACATCACGCCAATATATCGCCCGGATTTCATATGACATCCTTAGTCATCTATGTAAAGTCAACACTCCATCATAAAGTGACACTCAATGCTATTAACTAATAATACTTTTTAACAATATACGACATTCGCCCTTCTCAGTGTGATGAAGTGAGATTTTTCCTTGCGTTTAACGTTGGTTAAGCCATGATGGATTATTCTTTTTATTATTGAATGCGGAATATATGACCGCTCGAATCAAATACCATATAATTGCTTAGTACGGATGCTCTTAAGAGCAATTCTTATTGAACTGGAGATTCAAAAATGATGTTACGCGTATTGGCTGTTTCAATGATTGGTTTATCCCTGGCTGGGTGTGTCAGTAACAGTGGCCTGTCAGGCGATGTTTACTCTGCATCCGAAGCGAAACAGGTCCAGAACGTGACCTACGGTACCATCGTCCACGTACGTCCTGTACAAATTCAGGGCGGCGACGAAAACAACGTGATTGGTGCGATCGGCGGTGCGGTTCTCGGTGGTTTCCTGGGTAACACCGTTGGTGGTGGTACCGGTCGTTCTCTGGCAACCGCAGCGGGTGCCGTTGCCGGTGGCGTAGCTGGTCAGGGCGTCCAGGGTGCGATGAACAAAACCCAGGGCGTTGAACTGGAAATTCGTAAAGATGACGGCAACACGATCATGGTTGTGCAGAAACAGGGTGATACCCGCTTCTCCGCAGGCCAGCGTGTTGTTATGGCGAGCAACGGCAGCCAGGTTACCGTTTCTCCGCGTTAAACCCTACTCTAGGTACGTGGCCGCCTGGCCGCGTACCTTTCACCGCTCCGGTGAGCCTCGCATTATCACCTTCCTCACCAAACTTATTCATAACATGAATACATGGAAATCATTTAGCTTATGTATTGTTTGCGCGCGGACAATATTTCCTGACAGTTTATCTATTATACTTCCAGTATAAAGGGCCGGATGCCCGGCGCATACCACGCGTTGTGTACACAGGATGCATATATGCTGATAAAATTCCCGCTACAGCGATTTTTGATTTATCTGACCATCACCCTGATTGGGACACTTGTCCTGAACCACTTTTCGAACACCATTATTCGCCACGCCCCCGCTATTGCGCCGATATTGTTCCCGACATTAACCATGTTTCTGATGGTCTTCCATACGATGATCGCCGTATTTATGATCATGAAGTATTTGTGTGACAAACGCCGGCTTTACCTCATGCCAATCGCCTGCGCGTTTGCCAGCTCTGCACTGCTGATGCTGGGCACGCTGAAGAGCTATCCCGATTGGTTTCTGTGCGGCGGTGTCACTAATACGAATTATAATGACGCGCTTATTTTTTACGTATTTCGCAACATTTTAATGGCAGTGCTTTTTATGAGTTCTGTCATTCTTTATATGTTTAAATTACGAGACATGCATACTCGTAAAATTCACGCTTTCATTCTTGGTGGGATAATTATATTTTGCGTCATTATAATAGAATTTGCCTGGTTATATTCCAGTAACAATCAATTACTGAGCGTCAATTTCATTGACAACTTAACGTTTAAATATACAAACATATGGAAAGATGTCATTAGTTGGATATTAATTGGCATTTGGGTTATTACCTTATTGAGTATTTTGCTGGTCACACAGTTGCGCAATATTTTCTGGTATAGCGGAGCCTTCTTCTGCGCCTGCTATATTTTTACCATGTTTGTGCTAATGACCGGGCAGGATACGGCCAGCTACAGTTGGTATCAGGCTCGGCTGTTTGAGACCATCTCAACGCTGTTCCTGATCTTTGTCCTTTTTTGCGATGTCTTCACGCTCTATCGCCAATCCAATGTGAAGTATCAGAACTCGTACCAAAACTCCATCCGCGATCCATTAACCCGGCTTTACAACCGCAGCTACTTCTACGACTCCTTTACCGCACTGCGGCCTACCATTGCCGATGGGCATCCGGTGTCGGTCATTGTCAGCGATCTGGACTACTTCAAACGCATCAACGACAAATATGGCCACCTGCAGGGTGATAAAGTGATTCAATTCGTGGCAAAAGTCCTTCAGGATTCAGTGCGGCAAAATGACGTTGCCGCCCGTATCGGTGGCGAAGAGTTTGCCCTGCTGCTGGTCAACACCACGCCAGAAGTCGCATACACAATTGCGGAACGTATTCGTATCGCTATCAGCCAGCATGATATTCACAGCAGTAATGCCCAGCTACCGGAGTCCATTACTATCAGCATGGGGGTGTTTACCGCCGTCGATCTTTCGGTGCCGGTTGAAGAGTGCGTAAGACGTGCTGATGAAGCGATGTATCGCGCAAAAGCCGCAGGAAGAAACCGGGTTGTCGTCTGGGAATCAGCCGAATAATTGAAAAACCCGCGAAGTTCGCGGGTTTTTTGAGTATCAATCGCGGGATTGTAGCTCGTTGATATTCTGCTCGAGTTTGCGGATGAGCATGGTCAACATCTCCAGCTCTTCAGCAGAAATCCCTGCCAGGATATCACCGCGCGTGTGGCTAATCACCGCTTCCATCTCCTGGATCAGCGGTTCCGCTTTCTCAGTTAACTTAATACGTTTAGCACGACGGTCGTTCGCACAGGTCTGGCGAGAAATAAGCCCTTTCTCTTCCAGTTGATCGAGCGTACGAACTAAAGATGGCTGCTCAATGCCGATCGCTTTAGCCAGTTGGATTTGCGACTGTTCGGGCGGTAGCTGATGAATATTATGCAGCGTGACCCAGTGAGTCTGCGTGAGTTCCAGAGGTTTGAGGCGATGGTCAATCAGAGCACGCCAAATGCGCACCAACCGTGCCAGATCAGAACCTAATGGCGATTCCAATTTCATCTCCTTATAATTAGCTTGCTAAGTTATTATACTGATTTTAGAATAGTGTGCAGTATTTAAATTAGCAAAACAAATGAATTGCCACGTGCACGCAAACCAGATCCTTGAGTTACACTGTTTCAAATAATGTGATTTTATGTCAAAACACGACACACTATCGAGCCATAACTCTTCAATTGCAAAGGATTTCTGCTTGTGAAGTCGATTTTCCACATCCCCGGAGTCCCGCTACAAGACCTTGTGGTCGGTGCTTCTATTTATTTTCCTCCTGTATTTAAAGCCGTGCTGCTCGGCTTCCTGTTTTGGCTCATTATTCACCGTTTATTGCGCGATTGGATGTATGCCGGTGACATCTGGCATCCGCTGTTAATGGATCTTTCTCTCTTTGCGCTAATGGTCTGTGCTGCGCTGATGGTTCTGGTTTGGTGGTGATGTAATCCAATGAAAAAATTAAAGTATTTCTCTACGCTGCTCATCGCTGCCCTGGCTATCATTGCCTGCTGGCTGGTCTGGAACTACTACATGCAGTCGCCATGGACGCGCGATGGCAAAATTCGTGCTGAACAGGTCGATATTACCCCGCAGGTCTCCGGTAGCATCCTCACGCTTAACGTGAAGGACAACCAGTTTGTCAAAGCGGGTGATGAACTGTTCCAGATAGACCCGACGCCATGGAAAATCGCCGTGATGAACGCCCAGGCGAAGCTCGCTAAAGCCCAGTCCGACCTCTCCCGCGCGAGCCATGAAGTTGAACGCCGCCGTGGGTTATCGCAGAATTTTATCTCTGCCGAAGACCTCGACACCGTCAATATCGCATTGAAAGTCGCACAGGCTAATTTTGATGCGGCAAAAGCAGAACTGGAACACGCGCGCTGGCAGCTTGCGCAAACGACGGTCAAGGCCCCGGTAGACGGTTGGATAACCAATCTGACGACCCGTATTGGCAACTACGCAACGGTCGGGCATCCCGTCTTTGCGCTGATCGATAGCCACTCCTTCTATGTCGTTGGTTATTTTGAAGAGACGAAGCTGCGCCATATTCGTGAAGGAGACCGTGCGGATGTTGTGCTGTACAGCGATGACAGAAAGTTACAGGGTCACGTCTCCAGCATCGGTCGCGCCATCCATGACCAAAGCCTGGCAACGGACGGTAAGCTGGTTGCCGACATCAAGCCTACTATTCCGTGGGTGCGCCTCGCCCAGCGCGTACCGGTTCGTATTGAATTAGACGCGCAGCCTGCGGATACCGTGCTGGTTGCAGGCACCACCTGCACCGTCTCTATCACGGGCGGGAAGCAATGACCCTACCCGCCTTGACATGGAAGTCACTGCCTTGGGTTAAAGCCACCGTACCGCAGTGGCGCTATGCCATGCGTAATGCCATCGCCATGTGCCTGGCGTTAAGCATTGCTTACTGGTTAAATCTGGATGAACCCTACTGGGCAATGACCTCCGCCGCCGTGGTCAGTTTCCCGACCGTCGGTGGCGTTATCAGTAAGAGCCTGGGACGTATTGCCGGCAGTATGCTCGGTGCCTGCGCCGCGCTGCTGATTGCCGGCCACACCCTGACTGACCCCTGGTTATTTCTCTTTGCTATGTCTGGCTGGCTGGCGTTTTGTACCTGGGCATGCGCGATGTATACCAACAACGTCGCCTATGCTTTCCAGCTTGCCGGCTATACCTGCGCCATCATTGCCTTTCCTATTATTAATGTGGTCGATGCCACCAAACTGTGGGAGATAGCGCAGGCGCGCGTATGCGAGGTGATTGTCGGTATTCTGTGCGGTGGCCTGATGATGATGATCCTGCCCAGCACCTCCGACGGCAGCGCCCTGCTGGCGGCGCTCAAAAATATGCATGCGCGATTGCTGGAGCACGCCAGTCTGCTGTGGCAACCGGTCACGACCGACGCTATCCGCACCGCACACCAGAGCGTTATCAGCCAGATCCTGACCATGAACCTGCTGCGTATTCAGGCGTTCTGGAGCCACTATCGGCTGCGTCGGCAAAACACGCTGCTTAACTATTTGCTCCACCAACAGCTGCGTTTAACCAGCGTTATCTCAAGCCTCCGTCGCCTGATGCTGAACTGGCCGGATGCGCCGCAAACCATTCGCCCGGTGCTGGAAACGCTATTGCAAGCACTGGCAAAACCCGACTGTGATGCCTACACCGTAGCACGGATTATCGCCCCGCTGGCGCCAAGTGACCCGCAGGACTATCGCCACCACGCGTTCTGGCATCGTTTACGCTATTTCTGCCGTCTCTACCTCACCACCAGCCACTGGCTACAGCGGCTGGAAAACGCCACGGCGGTAACGGAATTAACCGTGCCAGCCGCTCCGGCCTTGATGCGCCACACTGACCACGCCGAAGCGGCATGGAGCGGTATTCGTACTTTCTTTGCGCTGGTCAGCGTCGGTGCGCTAAGCATCAGCACGCAATGGGAATCGGGCGCGGCAGCGTTAACCCTTGCGGCCATCTGCTGCGTGCTCTATTCCAACGTTCCGTCACCGTTCAGCTCGCTGACGCTGCTGATGCGCACGCTTATTCTGCTGTCTATTTTCAGCTTTGGCGTGAAATTTGGCCTGATGGTGCAAATTAGCGACCTCTGGCAGTTCATGCTGTTCCTCTTCCCGCTGCTGCTCACCATGCAATTGCTCAAGCTGCAAATGCCGAAACAGGCGAGGCTCTGGGGTTCGCTTATTGTCTTTATGGGGTCGTTTATCGCGGTCACGAATCCGCCGGTCTACAGCTTTGGTGATTTTCTTAACGATAACCTGGCCAAAATCATCGGCGTTGGCCTTGCCTGGCTGGCGTTTGCCGTACTGACGCCAGGGTCAGATGCGCGAAAGAGCAGACGTCATATTCGTGCGTTACGGCGTCACTTTGTTGACCAGTTAAGCCGCCACCCGGAGAACAGCGAACACGATTTTGAATCGCTGGTTTATCATCATGTTAGCCAGCTGAGCGCAAGCCAGGATGAACCCGCCCGCCGCTGGCTGCTACGCTGGGGTGTTGTTCTGCTTAACTGCTCTCATGTCGTGTGGCAGCTACGCGCCTGGGAAGCCCGTTCCGACCCGCTCTCCCAGGTTCGGGATATGTGTATCAGTCTGCTACGCGATGTTATGAGCGAACGCGGGGTTCAGCAACGACCGTTAGCCGCCACCCTTCAGGAACTACAGCGCATTTGCGACACGCTAGCGCACCATCATCAACCGGCAGCACGTGAGCTGGCCTCCATTCTGTGGCGGCTATACTGTTCGCTTTCGCAGTTAGAAACGGCACCGGCTCCCGGTACGCTGACCGAAAAAACGGCCTGAGTGAAAGGATGCAGGCGGGATTTCCGCCTGCATTTAAGACGTTACGGTACGTCGTAACCCAGTGCAGCTTTACGAATACGGAACCACTGCTGGCGAGTCATATCCAGCGACTGCGCAACGATGGCCGAGCGAACTCGCTCGATTTTACCGGAGCCAATCAGCGGCAGCGGTTGGGACGGCAAGCGCATCACCCACGCATAAACCACCTGTTCAATACTTCCCGCATTCAGCTCGTTCGCCACCTTCGCCAGTTCATCGCGCAGCGGCTGGAATGCATCGTCATTAAACAAACGACCACCGCCGAGGCAGGACCAGGCCATCGGGCGAATGCGTAGCTGCTGAAGCTGATCCAGCGTACCGTCCAGAATCGTCGGCTGATGCACCGGCGAGATTTCTACCTGGTTGGTGGCAAGGGTAAACGGCAGACGCGATTGCAGCAGCGTAAACTGCGCAGGGGTAAAGTTAGAGACGCCGAAATGGCGCACTTTGCCGCTCTGATGCAGCACAGAAAACGCTTCTGCCACCTCATCGGCATCCATCAGCGGGTCCGGGCGATGGATCAGCAACAGATCCAGCACATCGGTCGACAAATTGCGCAGTGATTGCTCGGCGCTATGAATAATATGATGGCGATCGGTAATATAATGCCCAAGCGCGTGTTCCGGTTTTGCCGTCGTGGCGATGCCACACTTGGTGACAATCTCCATTCTTTCGCGCAGATGCGGTGCCAGCTTCAGCGCTTCACCAAACGCGGCCTCGCACGCGTAGCCGCCGTAGATATCAGCGTGGTCAACGGTCGTCACCCCGAGATCCAGATGCTCTTCAATAAAGCTCACCAGCTGGCGCGGCGTCATATTCCACTCCATCAAGCGCCAATAGCCCATGACGAAACGTGAAAATTCTGGCCCCTGCGGTGCCAGGGTAATACGTTGAACCATAACCACTTCCTCAACTAATAATTTGAATTGAGTATACCTGGTTTTACGCTTAAAACAGTGAGGGCTGCTGAGGTTCTTCAGTATTCGGCGCTTTACCCGCGCGTAATTTACGCAGCAGCCGCTGGCGACAAAGCCGCAGCACCTCCTGTTTTTGCGCATCGCTCATTTTTTGCCAGTTAAAGCGTTCATCGCGGCTACGAAAACAGCCACGGCAAAAACCGCGCTCATCCGACTGACAAATTCCCCGGCACGGACTTTGAACCGGGAAAAACTCCAGTTGCTCCGCCACGTTAGCCCCCTTTTACTTCGCCATACTCTCATTGAAGACGTTTAATCATCGCGACGCAACTTTTCTCCCACATCGTGCGGGCAAACCTTCGTTTTCAAAAATTCATTTGCATTAGACCAATCGGTCTATTACAGTGCCTCCCATGAGCAAATCAATTGAACATGATACCCGTGAACACATTCTGGCTACCGGCGAGCGTCTTTGCATGCACCGGGGGTTTACCGGAATGGGGCTTAGCGAACTCCTGAAAACGGCGGAAGTGCCGAAGGGATCGTTTTATCACTATTTCCGTTCAAAAGAGGCGTTTGGCGTCGCCATGCTGGAACGGCATTTTGCCGACTACCACCAGCGTCTGGTACAGCACTTTACCCAAGGTGCTGGAAACTACCGGGACCGCCTGCTGGACTATTACCAGCATACGCTCACCCAGTTTTGCCAGCAGGGACTTATCAGCGGTTGTCTGACCGTTAAGCTCTCTGCAGAAGTGTGCGATCTTTCCGAAGATATGCGCACAGAAATGAATAAAGGTGCCAGCCAGATTATGGTTCTGCTGGCACAAGCGCTGGAAAATGGCCGCCGTGAAGGCTGCCTTAAATTCAGCGGTGAGGCTGAAACCACCGCACAGGTGCTCTACTCGCTGTGGTTAGGGGCCAATCTGCAGGCGAAAATGGCCCGCAGCTCAACGCCGCTTGAAAGCGCGCTGACGCACGTCAGGAATCTGATTGCCGCGCCGGACTGATCCCGGCGTTTTTATTTCGTTAATCACTAGACGACCGGTCTACTCAGGAGTCACTATGTCGCAAGAAAAACTGTTTACCCCACTGAAAGTGGGTGCGGTTACTGCCCCGAACCGCGTATTTATGGCCCCGCTGACGCGTCTGCGCAGCATTGTACCGGGTGACATCCCTACCCCGCTCATGGCCGAATACTATCGCCAACGCGCAAGCTCCGGTTTGATAATCACCGAAGCGACTCAGGTTTCTGCACAGGCAAAAGGCTACCAGGGTGCACCAGGCCTGCACAGCCCTGAGCAAATTGCGGCGTGGCAGAAAATCACCGCAGGCGTTCACGCTGAAGATGGCCGAATCGCCGTTCAACTGTGGCACACCGGGCGTATTTCCCACTCCAGCCTGCAGCCAAACGGTGAAGCACCGGTTGCGCCTTCAGCGCTGAGCGCCAATACCCGTACCTCTCTGCGTGATGAGAACGGTCATGCGATTCGTGTGGATACCTCTATGCCACGCGCGCTGGAAACCGAAGAGATCCCAGGCATCGTTAACGATTTCCGTCAGGCTATCGCCAACGCCCGTGAAGCCGGTTTTGACCTGGTTGAACTGCACTCTGCGCACGGTTACCTGCTGCACCAGTTCCTGTCGCCATCTTCTAACCATCGTACCGACCAGTACGGCGGCAGCGTCGAAAACCGCGCACGCCTGGTGCTGGAAGTAGTTGATGCCGGGATTAAAGAATGGGGTGCCGATCGTATCGGTATCCGCGTATCGCCAATTGGCACCTTCCAGAACGTCGACAACGGTCCAAACGAAGAAGCCGATGCGCTCTACTTAATTGAAGAGCTGGGCAAACGCGGCATTGCTTATCTGCACATGTCCGAGCCAGACTGGGCAGGTGGTCAACCTTACAGCGAAGCGTTCCGCGAAAAAGTCCGCGCGCGTTTCCACGGCCCAATCATCGGTGCTGGCGCCTATACGCCAGAAAAAGCGGAAGCGCTGATTGAGAAAGGGTTAATCGATGCCGTGGCCTTCGGTCGCGACTACATCGCCAACCCGGACCTGGTCGCTCGTCTGCAGCATAAAGCCGAGCTGAACCCGCAGCGCCCGGAAAGCTTCTATGGCGGCGGCGCGGAAGGTTACACCGACTACCCTTCGCTTTAATCCCGCGTTGATTGATAGCGGCGGGCTTCCGCCGCTATACTAGCCAGATTATTCATAAGTAAGGACGAGGGATAACATGCGTTTACTGCATACCATGCTGCGCGTCGGCGACCTGCAACGCTCCGTTGATTTCTACACTAAGGTGCTGGGCATGAAGCTGCTGCGCACCAGTGAAAATACGGAATACAAATACTCACTGGCCTTCGTCGGCTATGGCGAAGAAAGTGACGAAGCGGTAATTGAGCTGACCTACAACTGGGGCGTGGATAAATACGAGCTGGGCACCGCCTACGGCCACATTGCTCTGAGCGTTGATAACGCGGCTGAAGCCTGCGACCGTATCCGTCGCAATGGCGGCAACGTAACTCGCGAAGCCGGTCCGGTAAAAGGTGGCACCACGGTGATTGCCTTCGTTGAAGATCCGGACGGTTATAAAATCGAACTAATCGAAGAGAAAGATGCCGGCAAAGGCCTTGGCAACTAACTCCTCCACGGGTGCTTAACGCGCCCGTTTTTTCCCCGCCTTTCCAAGCCGCGGCAAAATTTGCCATAATGCGCGCTACTTTTTCTAAGTGATGAGATTCTGATGTCCGACAATGTGCAACTTAATGGTCTATGCGACCGTTTTCGTGGGTTTTATCCCGTGGTTATCGATGTAGAAACTGCTGGATTCAATGCCAAAACGGATGCCCTGCTCGAAATAGCGGCAATTACGTTGAAAATGGATGAGCAAGGCTGGCTGATGCCGGACAACACGTTACATTTCCACGTTGAACCTTTTGAGGGCGCGAACCTCGAGCCGGAAGCGCTGGCGTTCAATGGTATTGATCCAAACAACCCCCTGCGTGGCGCGGTCAGCGAGTACGATGCGCTGCATGCTATCTTCAAGATGGTCCGCAAGGGTATTAAAGACAGCGACTGCAATCGCGCGATTATGGTGGCGCATAATGCCACCTTCGACCACAGCTTTATGATGGCCGCGGCCGATCGCGCATCGCTCAAGCGAAATCCGTTCCACCCGTTTGTCACCTTCGACACCGCAGCACTTAGCGGGTTGGCACTGGGGCAAACCGTACTGTCAAAAGCCTGTGCCGCCGCGGGCATGGACTTTGACAGCAGTCAGGCGCACTCGGCGCTGTACGACACCGAACAGACCGCGATACTGTTCTGCGAAATCGTCAACCGCTGGAAGCGCCTCGGTGGCTGGCCGCTGCCGATAGCGAGCGAAGAGTAGCAGCATAAAAAAAGCGACCTGAAGGTCGCTTTTTTGTTTCCGCATTCGGTGCAGATGGCCGGATAGCGCTTCGCTAATCCGGCCTACACCAACCCGGCAATTATTCTGCCTTCGGCTCTTCAGCGTATTTAGCTGCGGTCTCTTTAATCAGAGGCTGCAGTTCGCCACGCTGGTACATTTCGATAATGATGTCACAGCCGCCAACCAGCTCACCATCAACCCACAGCTGCGGGAAAGTCGGCCAGTTTGCATACTTTGGCAGCTCAGCGCGGATGTCCGGATTCTGCAGGATGTCGACGTAAGCAAAGCGCTCGCCACAGGCGGACAGCGCCTGAACGGCTTGGGCAGAGAAACCGCAGCTTGGCAGTTTCGGGGAACCTTTCATGTACAGCAGGATTGGGTTTTCAGCGATCTGGCGCTGAATTTTTTCAATTGTCTCGCTCATTGTCTTGCTTCCTCAAACTTCTTTTTACGGCAGTAGTCTGACATTGTAACGTTTCAGACCCTGAACAGAAAATAACATTTTGTTCACGCTTTACTATTTTATCGTCTGACGCGGTAAGTTGCTTTATAAATATGAGTTTATCGGCAGGTGGATGAAAAGCTTGCTCATTATTTGACTCATTATGTATCAAATGATGTTTTTTTTTGCAGTTGCTAACGAAACAACGTTTTATCTATAAAAACACTATTAACATTTCGTGTTTTTATGGATTAGAATCGTTGGGTTTTGTAAACCATACCCAGGCAAGGACATTTAGCCTGCATCTTACTCAGAGGGTTGTTCAGTGGCGCAGATAAAAAAATGGTCGTTCACGCTCTGTGCATTGCTGTTTACATCGTTATCCTTCACGCCGTTGGCGCATGCTACAGGGCATGCCAAAACCCCAACGGCGCAAAAGTCGCTCCCTGTAAAAAGCAGTGAACGCAAGAAAAAGAACGCGGACAATAAATCTAACGCTAAGAAAAAATCGACTCCGGTTTCCGCTAAGAAGAAAACCACGCCAGCCGTCGCGAAGAAAGCGGCCCCAGTTTCCAGCAAATCAAAAACCGCCTCCGCTAAAACCCGCGCGAAAAGCAGCGCAGTTAAAACCGCCAGCGTCACTACGACCTGCAAGGTTCGCAAAGGTCACAAGAAGGTCTGCACCACCAGCCCTGTAGAGTCCAAACCAACTACCATTGCCGCCGCGCACAAAGTTCGCGTTCAGAAAGTACAGAAGACCGCAATGAATAAGCTGATGGGTCAGTTAGGCAAACCATACCGCTGGGGTGGCAACTCTCCGCGTACCGGTTTTGATTGCAGCGGTCTGGTCTATTACGCATACAAAGATCTGGTCAACATCCGTATTCCACGCACTGCCAACGAAATGTATCACCTGCGCGATGCGCGTCCGGTTGAACGTGGTGAGCTGGAAAGTGGCGATCTGGTCTTCTTCCGCACTCAGGGCCGCGGCACCGCCGATCACGTGGGCGTGTATGTCGGTAACGGCAAATTTATTCAGTCCCCGCGTACCGGCCAGGACATCCAGATAACTTCGCTGAGCGAAGATTATTGGGTACGTCACTACGTCGGCGCACGCCGTGTTGTTACCCCTAAGACAATTCGTTAATCACTTACCCCGTTTGTTAATAAACGGGGTAACCTTATCTTTTATCTCACCTTTTAATTTGCTACTCTATCCCTACTCAATACATGGTTATTGAGTGTACAAATATAATAAGGAGAGAAGCAATGTCGTTCGAATTACCTGCATTACCGTATGCCAAAGACGCTCTGGTTCCACACATTTCCGTGGAAACGCTCGAGTATCACTATGGCAAACACCACCAGACCTATGTCACTAACCTGAACAACCTGATCAAAGGCACCGCGTTTGAAGGTAAAACGCTGGAAGAGATCGTGCGTTCATCTGAAGGCGGCGTGTTCAACAACGCTGCACAGGTCTGGAACCACACCTTCTACTGGAACTGCCTGGCACCAAACGCCGGTGGCGAACCAACCGGTGCAGTCGCTGAAGCCATTACCAAATCCTTCGGCAGCTTCGCTGAATTCAAAGCGCAGTTCACCGATGCCGCGGTTAAAAACTTCGGCGCTGGCTGGACCTGGCTTGTGAAGAAAGCTGACGGCTCCCTGGCTATCGTCTCTACGTCTAACGCAGCGACTCCGCTGACCACCGACGCGACGCCGCTGCTGACCGTTGACGTGTGGGAACACGCTTACTACATCGATTACCGCAACGCGCGTCCAAACTATCTGGAGCACTTCTGGGCTCTGGTTAACTGGGAATTCGTTGCTAAGAATCTGGCAGCGTAAGCAAAAAATAACCCGGCATCGCAACGCTTCGCCGGGTTATCTCGTATCACGCAGAAGGGAGACCTTCTGCGTTTTTGTTTTTACTGACGAGCCAGTGCTTCTTCACCACGCGAACGTCCGCTCAGAAAAACCACCAACAGGGCCAGGGCTGCCACTATCGCCCCCATGACCGGTACGAAGCTATATCCCAGACCACCGGAAATAACCGCCCCACCCGCAACCGCACCCAGTGCGTTCCCCAGGTTGAACGCCCCGATATTCACCGAGGAAGAAAGGCCCGGCGCTTCGTGAGCCACGCGCATCACGCGCATTTGCAACGGTGGCACCACCGCGAAGGTTGCCGCACCCCAGACCACCATACTGAACGCCGCGCCTACCTGCGTTTGCGCAAGGAAAGGTATGGCCAGCATTATGACCATCAGCAGCCCCAGAAAACCTTTCAGCGTCCCGCTCACCGAGCGGTCTGCAAATTTACCGCCAAGGAAGTTACCGATAGAAAAGCCCACGCCAATCAGCACCAGCATCAGGGTAATAAAGCCAGGAGTTGCGTGAGTGATGGTGCGCAGCACCGGCGAAATATAGGTATAGAGTGTAAACATCGCGCCCGCGCCCAGCACGGTGGTTAACAGGGCTGAAAGCACCTGTGGACGCACCAGCACCGACAGTTCACGCTTCACGTCCGGTCTTTCGCCTGCCCCGCCCTTCGGCAACGAGAACCACAGCCCCAGAATCGCGATAACGCCAAGCCCGGCGGTGGCCAGGAACGACATACGCCAGCCGATGGTTTCACCCAGCCACGTCGCGGCAGGTACACCACCGATATTCGCGATAGTCAGCCCCATAAACATAGTGGCTACTGCGCTCGCCTGTTTGTGCTTCGGCACGACGCTCGCCGCCACCACCGAACCCAGGCCAAAGAACGCGCCGTGATTAAGGCTGGTAATAATGCGCGACAACAGCAGCGTGGTGTAATCCGGCGCGATGGCAGAAAGCACGTTGCCGAGAGTAAAAATCGCCATTAAGAAAATCAGCGCATTTCGGCGAGCGCGATGCGAAAGCAGCAGCGTCATCAACGGCGCACCGACCATGACGCCGACCGCATAGGCACTGATCAGCATCCCGGCGGCAGGAATGGAAACGTCCACCCCTTTGGCGATGACCGGCAGAAGCCCCATCGGCGAGAACTCGGTGGTGCCGATACCAAAGGCACCGACGGCTAACGCCAGTAAGGGGAAGTTAATTTTCATGCTCAAGCTCCGAGTGGCCGCACAACAGACGCGGCATAAGGACATAATGCAAAAGCATGACATTAATCACAGAAAAACAGAAGTGTACAAAACTGCAAAAGATTATTGCAAATTCGGTAACAATCAGACAGGAGGGAGCGGACGCTCCCCCGCAGAGGAATTAATGCAGAACGGCAGTCAACGCGGCAGCGACGATCAGCGCCAGCGTAATAACGGTGGTAGAGAGCGACAGCTTAAGTTCGGTACTCATCAATTTTTTCTCCTTTTTATTTCCACAGCAAAACTGAGCTAACTCATTTTTGCACAGTATTGCGCAAAAATCTTCACAGTTTTAGCAGGATGTTGTTTTTTGCTCTTCCACTTTGCGCCAGGATAAGTCAGAATTCGACGCTTATTTATAAGCGTACCGGCCATTGACCCCCTCCTGTCGTCCTGTATCGTTTTCCCGGCGAATCGCAATCCATAAAATTGCGTCAGGGTGTGTGAAGGCAAACGTTTTCCTTTCGATTTTATCAGGGGCAGGCCAGGGTCTGGAGTGAAATGGAATGGCAACTATTAAAGATGTAGCGAAGCGCGCAAACGTTTCCACTACAACCGTATCACATGTAATTAACAAGACGCGTTTTGTTGCTGAAGAGACGCGTGAAGCCGTCTGGGCGGCAATCAAAGAGCTGCACTACTCGCCAAGCGCCGTTGCCCGTAGCCTCAAGGTTAACCATACCAAATCGATTGGTTTACTGGCGACCAGCAGCGAAGCGGCCTACTTTGCCGAAATTATCGAAGCCGTTGAGAAAAACTGCTTTGAGAAAGGCTATACCCTGATTCTGGGTAACGCCTGGAACAACCTGGAAAAGCAGCGCGCCTACCTGTCAATGATGGCGCAAAAGCGCGTCGATGGCCTGCTGGTCATGTGCTCTGAGTACCCAGAGTCGCTGCTGTCGATGCTGGAAGAGTACCGTCACATCCCGATGGTCGTCATGGACTGGGGCGAAGCCAAAGCAGACTTTACCGACTCCGTTATTGATAACGCATTTGAAGGTGGTTACACCGCGGGCCGTTACCTGATTGAGCGCGGACACCGCGATATCGGCGTGATCCCAGGCCCTCTGGAGCGTAACACCGGCGCAGGCCGTCTTGCGGGCTTTATGAAAGCCATGGAAGAAGCACAAATTAACGTGCCAGCCAACTGGATTGTGCAGGGTGACTTTGAGCCAGAGTCAGGTTATCGCGCCATGCAACAAATTCTGTCACAGCATCCGCGCCCTACCGCTATCTTCTGCGGCGGCGACATTATGGCGATGGGTGCCCTGTGTGCGGCAGATGAAATGGGGCTGCGCGTGCCGCAGGATATTTCGCTCATCGGCTATGATAACGTGCGCAACTCACGTTTCTTCACCCCAGCGCTGACCACCATTCATCAGCCGAAAGATTCACTCGGCGAAACGGCCTTCAATATGCTGATGGATCGCATCGTCAGCAAACGCGAGACGTCTCAATCGATTGAGGTGCATCCGCGCCTTATCGAACGTCGTTCCGTGGCCGACGGTCCGTTCCGCGACTATCGCCGCTAAGCATGACCCGCGGACACCCTATTCGGGTGTCCGCAACCACTCTTCGTTTAACGTTTCGCTATCCCCCAGATATTCCAGCAACCAGTTCAGCGCCGGCGACGCTTCGCTTTGCTGCCACGTCAGACAACAGGCGGCATCCGGGAACGGGTTCTCAAGCTGTAACACGACCCACTCTCCGCTTTCCAGCCACGGCTGCGCCTGATGTCCTGGCACCATCGCCGCACAAAGCCCCGCCGAGATACAGGTTTCCGCTGAGGCCCAATCCGGCACGACCACGCGTTTTTGGTTATCGAGCAGCCAGGTCGTTCGCTTCGGCAGAGATCGTGACGTATCTTCACGCACCAACGACGGCCAGTTGCGCAACACGTCATCGCTAAGTGGACCGTCCATTCGAGCCAACGGGTGCGTACTGGCGACCACGCAGTGCCAGTTGAGCATCCCCATATCACGGAAAGCGAAACGGCCACCGACCGGAATCGCCTGGGTTGCGCCAATCGCCAGTTCCACACGACCGTCCGCCAGCGCATCCCAAACGCCGTTGAACACCTCCTGGTAAACAATCAGCTCAACATCACTGAAATGACGATAGAAATCGA
Organism: uncultured Kluyvera sp.; assembly: GCF_902485085.1. Taxonomy (NCBI): domain Bacteria; kingdom Pseudomonadati; phylum Pseudomonadota; class Gammaproteobacteria; order Enterobacterales; family Enterobacteriaceae; genus Kluyvera; species uncultured Kluyvera sp. The sequence goes on along the minus strand of NZ_CABTJS010000004.1, from coordinate 71,558 downwards.
CGATCAGCTGGCGAGTTCGCTGGGGCTTCACGATATTATCGACCGCAATCGCCAGCTGCCCTCGCCAACCGTTAGCAATTTGCTGGCACTGCTGACGGGTGATCTGCATTTTTTTGATAACAGAACGTCCCTCTTTCAAAAACCACGCCCCCGCTGGGGTCAGTTCTACGTCACGATGGCGACGTTCGAATAGCGGCACAGCGAGCCACTCCTCTAGTTGTCGTACCGTGTAGCTCACTGCAGAAGGCACACGGTGCAGTTCCTGCGCCGCGGCGCTAAAGCTGCCGTTGCGCGCCACCGCATCAACCACTTCCAGAGAATATTCAGACCACATTTTTTGCCTTCAAATATTTTGAATCCATGGCGCAAATATTAGCGTTTCACAAGCCGTTATGCACTCTCTACACTCAGCGGCATTGTTTACTCATGATAAAAAGGGCGAAGTTTATGCAACCTGGGAAAGGATTTTTAGTCTGGCTCGCGGGATTGAGCGTATTAGGCTTTCTGGCCACCGATATGTACCTCCCCGCTTTTGCCGCCATTCAGGAAGACCTGCAAACGCCGGCTTCCGCCGTCAGTGCGAGCCTCAGCCTGTTTCTGGCAGGCTTTGCCGTCGCGCAGCTTTTGTGGGGACCGCTGTCAGATCGCTATGGTCGCAAACCTATTTTGCTGGCTGGGTTAACCATTTTTGCTATTGGCTGCATTGGTATGCTGTGGGTGCGCGATGGCACCACGCTGCTGGTGCTGCGCTTTGTACAGGCCGTTGGCGTCTGTGCGGCTGCGGTGACCTGGCAGGCCATGGTCACCGATTACTATCCGGCCCAGCGTACTAACCGTATTTTCGCCACCATCATGCCGCTGGTTGGGCTATCACCGGCGCTCGCCCCGCTGCTGGGTAGCTGGCTGCTGGCACACTTTGACTGGCAGGCTATTTTCGCCACGCTGTTTATTATTACGCTGCTCCTGATGCTGCCGGCATTCCGCCTGAAACCGGCGCACAAAAATCACGCCGCGAGCGAAGAGAAACTCACCTTTATGCGTCTGTTACGCAGCAAAGACTATCGTGGCAACGTGCTTATCTACGCCGCTTGTTCGGCAAGCTTCTTCGCGTGGCTTACCGGTTCGCCGTTTATTCTGCATGCGATGGGCTACAGCCCAACGGTGATAGGCCTGAGCTATGTGCCGCAAACCATCGCCTTCCTGATTGGCGGCTACGGCTGTCGCGCGGCCTTGCAGAAATGGCGTGGCGCACAAATGCTGCCATGGCTTTTGGTTATCTACGCGCTGAGCGTGGTGGGCACCTGGGCAGTAGGTCTGGCTGAGAATGCGTCTCTGACCGCCCTGCTGATTCCATTCTGCGTAATGGCTATTGCGAACGGCGCTATTTATCCGATCGTCGTCGCTCAGGCTCTGAAGCCTTTCCCGCAGGCTACGGGGCGCGCCGCAGCGCTGCAGAACACCCTGCAATTAGGGCTGTGCTTCCTCGCAAGCCTGGCGGTCTCTACGCTGATTGCGACGCCGCTGTTGACCACTACCAGCGTAATGCTGGTCACCGTGCTGCTTGCTGGCATCGGTTACAAAATTCAGCTGGCCGCACGCCGCGCTGAACGCGATATGGAACACGCCACTTCCCACGCCTAAACATCACCGATATCAATATCTCAGGAAATGATTAGGGCGCTAAGATTTTTAGTTGAATCAACAAACTTAGCGTCCTATACTGGATCCGCATCACATAAATAATATAGATTTAACTTATTAAGCGGGAGCAGGATAGCTTCCCGTTGGACCATGGATAGGCTTTCGGCAAGGGATACTTCCCTTCCTCTGTGCTACGTCGGATAGCAGGCTCACGAATTTCGTGAGATTTCTCACAAACCCATAAAAAGCGTCTACGCTGTTTTAAGGTTCTGATCATCAGGTCGGGATGGAGAAGCTATGAGCTCATCGTGTATAGAAGAAGTAAATGTACCGGATGACGACTGGTATCGTATCGTTAGCGAGCTGCTAAGCCGAGCAGGCATTGAGATTAACGGCAATGCTTCCTGCGATATTCAAGTCAAAAATCCGCGTTTGTTTAAACGTGTTTTACAAGAAGGTTCGCTGGGTCTTGGCGAAAGTTATATGGACGGTTGGTGGGAATGCGATCGTCTGGATATCTTTTTCGACAAGGTACTGCGCGCCGGATTAGAAACGCAACTCCCTCACAATATTAAAGATACGCTTCGCATTGCCGCCGCGCGTCTTTTTAACCTACAAAGCCGTAAGCGTGCCTGGCAGGTCGGTAAAGAACACTACGACCTCGGCAACGATCTCTTTAGCCGCATGCTCGACCCGTTTATGCAGTATTCCTGCGGCTACTGGAAAGATGCGCAGACGCTGGAAGCAGCTCAAGAAGCCAAACTGGACCTTATCTGCCAGAAATTACAGCTCCAACCCGGCATGAAAGTACTGGATATCGGCTGCGGCTGGGGCGGTCTGGCCGAATTTATGGCCAAAAATTACGGCGTGAGCGTTAAGGGCGTGACCATTTCAGCGGAGCAGCAAAAAATGGCGCAGGCGCGCTGTGAAGGGCTGGATGTCGAAATACTGCTGCAGGATTACCGCGACCTTAACGATCAGTTTGACCGCATTGTTTCCGTCGGGATGTTCGAGCACGTTGGTCCGAAAAACTATGACACCTATTTTTCCGTCGTCGACAGAAACCTGAAGCCCGACGGACTGTTCTTACTGCACACTATCGGCTCGAAAAAAACGGACAATAATGTCGATCCCTGGATCAATAAATACATCTTTCCGAATGGCTGTTTACCCTCAGTACGCCAGATTGCGCACGCCAGCGAACCTCACTTTGTGATGGAAGACTGGCACAATTTTGGCGCTGACTACGATACGACGTTGATGGCATGGCATGAACGCTTCCTCGAATGCTGGCCGGAAATCGCGGACAACTATTCTGAACGATTCAAACGCATGTTTAGCTACTATCTCAACGCCTGCGCGGGTGCGTTCCGTGCACGAGATATTCAGCTATGGCAGGTGATGTTCTCACGCGGCGTAGAGAGCGGTTTGCGCGTCGCCCGATAAATAAAAAGCCCGGAGCACACAGCCCCGGGCTTTTTTTTCTGCCTATTCCGCTTCAGCTTGCTGCTGTGCAGCTTCTTTTGCCGCCATCACGCGCTCAACGGTATCGACTACCGCCTGCGTTTGCGGATCAATTTCAATGTTGACGCGGTCGCCCAGACGTTTTTTGCCAAGCGTTGTGCGCTCCAGGGTTTCCGGGATCAGGTGGACGCAGAAACGCGTCGCCGTCACTTCACCGACCGTCAGGCTGATGCCATCAATACCGATAAAGCCCTTGTACAGGACGTACTTCATCAGCGTCGGGTCCTGAATTTTAAACCAGATCTGCTTATTGTTTTCAGAGGTCAGGATTTTAGAGACTTCAGCTGTGGTCATAATATGACCGGACATTAAATGACCACCGATTTCGTCGCTGAATTTCGCCGCGCGCTCAACGTTCACGAGGTCACCCTCTTTCACATCGCCAAGATTAGTGATGCGCAGCGTCTCTTTCATCAGATCAAAGCTTATCTGGTCGCCGTTAATTTCCGTCACCGTTAAACAGCAGCCGTTGTGCGCAACCGATGCGCCCGTCTCAAGACCCGCCAGCATGTGTTCCGGCAGCGCCACAACGTGGGTACGGAAGTTCGGTTTCTCATCAATGGACACGATTTTTGCCGTGCCCTGCACAATACCAGTGAACATGCAGTTAACTCCTGTTGATAATCATTACGGTACGTCTACCGATTCGTCTGCTACGCACAATAGCAGTTGATAAAACAGGTTGCTACCTTCCCCGCCGCTCCACCTATTTTTTGACTAGATTAAAAGCAAATCCTCGCTACAATGATGGAGCAAATCCTCTATTTATTCTTCTTGCTGCCGGTTAAGGCGGCTTTTCTGTCTCCCGTACCCAGCGTACGGCGAGAATAAATAACAACAATACAGGTGTTCACGTGCAGAAGTACTTTAGTGAAGCGCGGCAGTTATTAGCGCTGGCTATCCCAGTTATCCTCGCGCAGGTTGCCCAAACCGCGATGGGCTTTGTCGATACGGTTATGGCGGGTGGCTATAGCGCTACCGACATGGCTGCTGTCGCCATTGGTACCTCTATCTGGTTGCCAGCCATCCTCTTTGGTCACGGCTTACTGCTGGCCCTCACCCCGGTGATTGCCCAGCTCAACGGTTCCGGTCGTCGCGACCGAATCGCACAACAGGTGCGCCAGGGATTCTGGCTGGCGGGGCTGGTCTCCGTGTTGATTATGGTGGTGCTGTGGAACGCGGGATACATCATCCGCTCAATGCATAACATTGACCCTGCGCTGGCGGATAAAGCGGTCGGCTACCTCCGTGCCCTGTTATGGGGTGCACCGGGCTACCTCTGTTTCCAGGTTGCACGTAACCAGTGTGAAGGCCTTGCCAAAACCAAGCCCGGAATGGTGATGGGCTTTATTGGTCTGCTGGTGAATATTCCCGTGAACTACATCTTTATTTACGGCCATTTTGGCATGCCGGAACTCGGCGGCGTGGGCTGCGGTGTCGCCACCGCATCGGTCTACTGGGTGATGTTCTTCAGCATGTTCTACTACGTTCGCCATGCGGGCTCGATGCGCGACATCCGTAACAAAGAACACTTTGCCCGCCCAGATACGGCCATCCTGAAACGACTGGTCTCTTTAGGGCTGCCCATCGCGCTGGCGTTATTCTTTGAAGTGACTCTGTTCGCCGTGGTGGCGCTGCTCGTCTCTCCGCTGGGAATCGTCGACGTCGCCGGCCACCAGATTGCCCTGAACTTCAGCTCGCTGATGTTCGTACTGCCAATGTCGCTGGCGGCGGCGGTTACCATCCGCGTCGGCTTCCGCCTTGGGCAGGGCTCTACGCCGGATGCGCAGGTTTCCGCCCGCACCGGGCTCGGCGTCGGGGTGTGTATGGCAATGTGCACGGCGATTTTCACCACATTGATGCGCACGCACATCGCACTGCTGTACAACGACAATCCGGAAGTAGTGACGCTTGCCGCTCAGTTGATGCTGCTGGCAGCGCTGTACCAGATTTCTGATTCGGTGCAGGTTATCGGTAGCGGTATTCTGCGTGGTTATAAAGATACGCGTTCGATCTTCTTTATTACCTTTATCGCATATTGGGTTCTGGGCCTACCGTGCGGCTACGTGCTGGCGCTGACCGATATCGTGGTACCGCGAATGGGTCCGGCGGGCTTCTGGTGGGGCTTTATTATTGGTCTGACATCGGCCGCTGTGCTGATGATGCTGAGAATGCGTTTCCTGCAACGCCAGCCGGATGTGGTGATTCTTCAGCGCGCCTCGCGTTAACATTTCCAGGCGGCATTTCGCCTGGCCGGGCTACACTCAAAGGTAGCCCGGCCGAGGTGCAACGCGGCGCTACCGCTTAGTGGTGTAGCATCTCGTCTACCACCTGCTGTTTCGTTAACTGGAACGGATAATAGGTCGGCCAGTTATCCATTTCTGCCAACAGCGCTTCCTGAGACTGATTCCCCATAAAGATATGGAAATGACTGGACTTGCGCGGGCCAATAATATGGTCGCTGAACTGCACGAATTTCGGTGCCTCGCTCTTCGCGTCCTGGCATTCAAATAGATAGCGCACGCCCTTCTTGCCGGAGGTGTAAGTCAGGATTTTGTGCCCCGCGTAACGGTACTGGCAGGCACTCACCTTGTCACCCACGTGAAACTCCATGGTGCCGTTTTCGATACCAATCATATTCACATCGGTAGCATAGCCTTTACGGTAGTATTCTTTAATCTGGGCAAAGGTTTTACTCTTGTCTTTATTAGCCTTTTGCTGGAAAACCGGGTCGAGATCGCCAGAAAGCAGCAGTGCGTTAACCGACTCCCAAACGCCATCCCAATCTTTCAGTTCACGATCCTTAACATCGCTATCGCTAAAAACCCCCTCTGCCGCCTTTTGTTCTACTGCCGTGAGTGGTTGACCGTGGTCATGATGCCCGTGTGACAGCGCCTGCCCGCTGACGACCAGCGCGCCAACTGCCAGCGTTACTTTTCCCAGAAGTTTCATTGCTATTTATCCTTATATGATGTGAGAAAAAATGAGATGTTATATTATAACAATTCATTTCTCAACCACACAGACCTTCCTGTTTTGTCTATGCGTTCGGTCTTCAGAGTCGCGCCGTTGGGTAAATAAAATGCAGACAGATCAATGAATTTTATCAACCGCGTTAAAACGCGAGCAATGTGGGCAAAAGTTCTCCAGTCGGGTGAAATCACACATTTTCCTCTTGCCACCGACCGCCGCTGCCGCTAATATTCGTCCCCGTTGCCGCAAGCAACAATGCGTCTGTAGCTCAGTTGGTTAGAGCACCACCTTGACATGGTGGGGGTCGATGGTTCGAGTCCATTCAGACGCACCATTAATGCGTTTATAGCTCAATTGGTTAGAGCACCACCTTGACATGGTGGGGGTCGTTGGTTCGAGTCCAATTAAACGCACCATTATGCGTCTGTAGCTCAGTTGGTTAGAGCACCACCTTGACATGGTGGGGGTCGATGGTTCGAGTCCATTCAGACGCACCATTCCGCTTTATCTCCGAATTTTCTTACCGCTATCCCCTATCGAGTTGATTCATCACGCAGCAATCTCGCGTCATGACGTGGGAAGATATTTTCACCTCCCCACTACAACGATTCGCTACTCCGCTGTTTCAATACGAATTGTGCTGTTGTCGAAATCTGTAGTCACCGTTTCAGGACTTACCACCATCACATCAATCTCGTCGCAGGGAACCACTTTGTAGCGGGCCACCTGAGACATTTTTTCTGCCGTGACGGCGACAATGACCTCGTTACTCTGCGCGATAACCTCTTTCTTAAAGCACGCATCTTCATAGTACACGGCACTCAAGCCAGCCTGCTGATCCAGCCCGCACACCCCAATAAAAGCCTGGTCGAAGACCATTTCGCGTACCAGATTTACCGTATCTGAACTGAGCGTACTGCCGGTTTTCGGATTCACCTTACCGCCGAGAAGTATCAGTTCTCCGTTCGTTCTGGCCCCTAATGCCGCGGCTATCTGCGGGCAGTTAGTGACTATCGTCAGTTCAATATCCTCGGGAATAAACGCCGCCATCGCCAGGTAGGTCGAACCTGAATCAATAAAGATGCAAGATTCCGGCTTCAGCAGCTCGGCACATTTCTTACCCACCAGCGACTTTTCACTGACGTTCTGTTCAATCCGCGTGGCCAGCGAACTTGACGCAATAAGCTGACTAACAGCGCCGCCGTAGACCTTCTTACACACCCCTTTTCTGGCGAGTTCCTGCAGATCACGGCGAATAGTGTGTTCCGAGACCCCGAGCTGCCGCGCAACATCAGCGCCAATCACCCGACCAGTGGTCATCAATAGCTGATGAATAAACGCCTGTCTCTGGTCAGGTAAAGCATCATAATCAATCAAGAGAATCTCCAATAACCGAGCAACATATTGCACAATCTATCACAATGTATCATAGTGGCGCTATCTTTCAGGCCGTGCTGAAAAGCTTAGCCGGACAAAATTCTCCCGATAACCAGGAGCATCGCGTGCACATCACCTTATCTCAGGGTCTCAGCGCTTATCTACAGCAGCTTGAACAGCGAACGCATACCTGGTTTATCGCCCAGGATATCAACGCAACGGAAGAGATATTTATCCGCTATTACTACGAAGCGCGACGCGGCAGCCTGAAGCCGCTGTATGCGCAACTGATGCAGCATGCCAGTGAACATCAGCTTGCCGTTCAGCCCGCAATCACTGACTGTCTGACCCGCGTGGTCTCTGGCATCGTACCTGCATCAGGGCGCGCCATTCGCCTGATTCTGGGGATGCTGACCTACTGGCTCTCGCAATATCACTGTGGTCAACATCGCGAGTTACCCGAGACACGAGAGGCTCGCGATATCATCGCGGGGATCTTACACAACCAAGTGATTTCAGTAGGCTGACCCTTTATCTCAGCGCTTATCTTTACCGACCAGGAGTTCAAATGAGCAATCAACCTATTGGCAAAATTATCCTCGATGAAGCCGCCATTGCCTCCGGCGTGCGTCAGGTCGCCGCACAGCTAAACCGTGATTTCAGCGATGCGGTCGTGATAACCGTGGTTCCGGGCGGAATACTGTTCACCGCAGACCTGACCCGGCAGTTAGATTTTGATATCAGCATGGACTATATTTCATGCCCTCATACCCCCGGTGAGCGGCATAACGACTCAACCATCGTCTATCACCAGAATATTGATATCACCAACCGGCATGTCATTCTGATTGACGACGCGATTGAATCCGGTGGCACGATGAAACGCCTGGTCGCGCACCTGGCAGACAACTATCACCCCGCTTCCGTTTCGGTTGCCGTACTTTTTGTGAAGCCCGGCCGCGTCGCGATCCCGGTCAAACAATACTACGCCTATGAAATGGAAAGTGACTGTCTTCTGGTTGGCTACGGGATGCCGTGGGAGAATAAATACCGTAACCGGCCGAATGTCGCCCGACTGATAAAATAGATCCCGTCTGAGCGTTGGTTTTCTTTACCCATTAGAAAGACGCGTGGCAAAGACCTTTTGCCACGCGTCATTTAGGTTGGCTTTAGTCAGTCTCATCAAACTGCAATAACCGGCCGGTATTGAGCAACACCAGCAACGTGCTCAGGTTATGCAGCACCGCCGCAATCAGCGCCCCGGCGGCACCCAGCAGACCCATCGCCGCAGCGGCGACAATCAAAATTGTCCAACCGAGCCCGATAAAGACGTTTACCTGCAGCGTGGCGCGGCATTTGCGGCTCAGCCGAATCGCCGTGGGTAAACGCCTGAGATCGCCACCGGCAAGCACCACGTCTGCCGAAGCCAGTGCGATGTCAGCACCGTTACCGCCCATCGCAATACCGACGGCCCCCGCTTTTAATGCCAGCGCATCGTTGATACCGTCGCCCACCACCATCGGCCGCCAGCCTTCATCCACCATGTTCTGAACCTGACGCAACTTTTCTGCCGGCAGCGCTTCACCCGCAAGTTCATCAATGCCCGCCTGCTGCGCCACGCGCTCAGCAACGGACATCCGATCGCCGGTCAACAACTGCACACGGCCAATACCCAGCGATTTAAGTTCGTCAACGACCGCGGGCGCTTCGGCACGCAGCGTATCATCCAGAAGGAACCAGCCGAGGAACACGCCGTTCAGCGCCAGGCCAACGACCGGCCCTTCATGCGCTGGCAACGGTGTCGTCTTGACGCTGTAGCGCGTAAAGAGCGCCTGTCGCCCCAACAATGCGATGCCGTCATCGGTCGTCGCCACAATCCCCACGCCCTGAATCTCTTCGACATCACGAAGTGCGTGCCCGCCGGTATCAGATAAGGTTTCGGCCAGTACCCGGCTAACCGGATGGTTACTGGTCGCCCCCAGCGCCGCCGCAAGCGCAAGCGCCTGCTCGCGAGGCATCTCGGTTACCAATAGCGCATCGACAAAACTGAGTCGGCCCTCGGTTAAGGTACCCGTTTTATCGACAATCAGCGCATCAACATCCGCCAGTTCTTCAAGAAACGCCGCGTTGCGGATCAGAATCCCGTGACGCGCGGCCACGGCAATGCCCGCCATCGCCGTGGCGGGCGCTGAGAGCACCAGCGCGCAGGGACATGCCGCCACCAGCACCGCCAGCATCGCCTGGCTGTTGTAGGTTAAAAACCAGGTGGTCGCCGCAATCAGCAGCACCAGAATAAGATAGTGACCGGCATAGCGCTCAAGCATACGGGTGATCGGCGGTTTTGCCTGCTCAGCGTCCTTCATCAGCGCGATGACTTTGCCGAGCGTCGACTGGTCGCCCGTGTGGGTCACTTCAACGCGCAGCAGACCGTTCAGGTTAATACTGCCGGCAAAAACGTTCATACCCGTTACGGCTTCAACCGGCACCGACTCACCGGTGATGTGCCCCACGTCCAGACTGGCCTGCCCGGAAAGTATGCGCCCGTCAGCAGGGAGCCGGTCACCGGCTCTCACCTCAACCACCTCTCCAGCACGCAAATGCTGGCTATCGATCAACTCCATCTCGCCGTCTGCCCGCACGCGCCGCGCCTGGCTATGCGTCAGTTTACTCAGCCCGGCGATCGCCTGCCGGGTTCCCATCACGCTTCGCTCTTCGAGGATATGACCGAAAATCATGATGACCGGCAGCAGCGCAGCGGTCATTAAATCCCCCAACGCCCACGCCCCCAGCATGGCCAACACCACCAGCAGGTCGGTCACGCCATGCAGGTCAGGGTGCAGCAAACTGTGCCATCCGGCACGGAAAACCGGCACCGCCACCAGCAGCCAGGCCACCCCGGCGAGAATGTCGCTAATGCCGGGCTGATCCGGCGCAATGGCTCGCCAGAGCAAGCTGAGCAGCAGCAGACCAATGGTTATCATCGTAAGCGTAAGCTGGCGCTGCATCCGCCGCTGTTCCTCGGGGGTTTGCAGATTGCCGCTAAAATGGATATGCCCGTGGCTACACTGATGACTCATGGTTGTTTCTCGCTATTGGTCGGCGTGGCAGGCTGAGCCGGTAGCCCCTGCAAAATCAATCGACTATCGTCACCGGGTGCGACGGTAATCACCTGTCCCGCCTGGGCCAGAATACGGGTCACTTTATCGCGCCAGATACGCTGCAACAGCCCGCCATCGAGCCCCGCACGGCGAGCGTCGGCCAGTTGTGTAATGGTTTGGGTATCCACGTTGGCCTGCGCCAGTATTTCCTGACGGCTAGCCTCAGCCTGCTGGAGCGTGCGGTCCGCCTGCTGCTGCGCCTGTTGGGTTCGCAATGCCGCGGTGGTGCGGGCGCTGGCAACGGCCTGCTCCGCCTGCTGCCCGGCGGCCAGCACGGCGTTAAACGCGGCGACGGCATTTTCCGGCAGCGATGAGGTGATATCCACGCGTTCAATACGAATGCCCGGATCGTTGCCCCCATCAGCCAGCTTCAGCAGGCTTTGCGTCATGGCCTGTTTAAAATCGCTGCGCAGCTGGATGCGTTCCTGCGCCGCATGGCTGTCATTTTGTAAGGTCTCCGGGCGAGTAACCAGAATGGAGTCGAGATCGCGCCCCACGCAAACCACTGCCGCCGCCCGCTCCGTCAAACGGTCGATCAGCGGGTCAATATGCGGTTGCTGTAGCGCAAACTGTACCGGGTCGCTCACGCGCCAGAACACCCGCACATTAAGCTGAACTACGCCCGCATCGCCGGTTAACAGATAACCGGCCCCCGCCCCAGCGTCGTTGTCACGATCCCAACTGTTAATCTGGCTCAGCTGCTGCTCGCGCTGTAATGCCAGCACGTCGCGTTCCAGTATGCGCTCTGCGCCCGGTACCCGTTCTACACGTTCAATGGGATACGGCCACGCAAACAGCAACCCGGCACCTTCAACCCGAACGGGCTTGCCGAAGCGATAGACAATCGCTCTGCTGTCAGGCGCAATCTGGTAAATACTGGAAAACAGCCACGCGCAGGCCGCCATTATCGCCGCTGCGTAAAGGGTGAAAAAAGCTATCCGGTACGACTGCCCCCAGGGCGTCGCCTTTGGCGATTCGCGCATCATGGTTTGGCACTCTCTTGTAACTGCTCCGGCCCTTGCACCAGTGCCTTAAACGGTTCTGCGTCGGTACGCAGCACCAGCCGCGTGTTGCTATTCACGATGGTGCTCAGCGTATCCAGTGAACGCAGCAGGCTATACAGCTGCGGGTCGCTGGCCCAGGCTTTACCATAAATAGAGGCCGCGTCGCGTTGCGCATTGGCCATAATCGTCGCCGCTTTTACCGAGGCGTCCGCTTCCACAATACGCCCATCGCGATCCGCCTGAGAATGAATCTCCGCCGCCAGACGCTTGCCTTCCGCCGTCCGCTCTGCGGCGATGGTTTCACGTTCAGCACGCATGCGATCGACGGTAGCGTTTAGGGTGACCGCCGGAAGCGTCAGCCGCTCGATGCCGGTCTGAATCACCTCAATACCATAGCTGTTGAGCAGTTGGCTTTTCAACTGCGCTTGCAACCCCTGCTCGAGCTGGTCAATTTTGACCTTGTTACGATCTACGTTGACGATATCCGCCAGCGCGTAGTTACTGGTGGTGGTTTCCAGCGCAGAACCAATAAAAGTCCGTATCTGACGCGCCGCTTCATCCGGCTGATTCTGCACGGCGCGAATAAAGCGCAGCACATTGTTATCATCCGGCTTCACCTTCCAGATAACCCACGCCTGCACCAGTACGCGCAGACCGTCCCGGGTTCCCACATCCTGCAAACCGCTGGAGGTCGAGCGCACGCGCAGGTCGACGTTAATCGGCGTTTCAAACGGTGCCGGTAGACGCCATGCCAGACCCGGCGACAGCAGCACACGCTCCGGGTTACCAAAACGCGTAACGACCGTCGCACTGCCGGCGCTCACGTTGAGCAGACAGGCCGTCAGGACGGCAAGCGTCAACAAAAAGGCCGCAATACCGAGGCGCAGCGCCCGCTTATGCCGCAGCGGCTGGGGCGACGACATCTGACGCATGCCGATTTTTTCCGTCGGCTGCGGAGGAACGATTGAATGGATCTTCATGGTTTGCTGGCCTTCTGTGGTGCGGTGCTATCCGTAAGCGCGGGATACTGGCGCATATCGAGGACGGGTTCATTCGTGCCCTGGAGATGGCTATCCAGGATTAATAACGGCGTGTGCGCCAGCGTCTGGCTAAGAATGTGGTAACGACGCTCAAGAATAAAGGCCTGACCGGCCTGCTGCCAGGACTGGCTATCCGCGGCAAACTGCACCGCAGCGGCCCGGGCGCGCGACAGGTTTTCTGCGGCAAAGGCCTCGGCGCCATTCTCGCGGGTTCGCGCATTTTGGCGGGCGTTGATCGTCACCGTAGCCGCATAACCCCGTTCACGGGCTACTCGTGCGCTGGCGGCAATTTGCGCCGCCTGAACGCCGTGATAGGCATCAGCGGCCCCCGCTGGCGGATGAATAGCTTCAATACGGGTAGAAAGCAACTCGACACCGGTATGCAGCGCCGTTAAACGCTGCTGAATTTGCTGATTAAGCGCGGTCGCCAGGCTTGCACGTTGCTCATTAAGCAGTTCATCGAGCTGCTTACTGGCAAACTCCGCCACCAGCACCTGGCGGGCAATGCTGCGCACCAGTACCGGGAGATCCTCTGCCTGATACTGGCTGTTTAGCGCATCCTGATTGCTCAACCCTACGCGCCAGATAAGACGAATATCCATATTCACTATCTGAAAACTCTGGTTATCTGCCGCCTGGCTGGCGATCACCTGAGATTGATCGGTCAGGTGGCTGCTGTCCCATAGACGCCAGCTGTTTTGTGGTGCCGGGCCTTCTGCGGTATCGGGCTCTGCTCTGCTTGCCTGTTGCTCTGGTTCGTCGCTCAGCCGCAGTTCGTGTACCGCGCCGAATTCCACGGCGCGCACCCGACCAAACGGCCAGGGCAATCCGGCGTGCAGCCCTGGCGAAAGCACCGCCATCGGTCGGCCAAAGCGTTCGTAAATCCCTCGCTGATGCAGCGGCACCTGCGTCAGACCGCTCAATAACCAGCCGACAATGGCCAGACCGAGCACAACCGGTAGCAAGGTTTTCCCCATCAGGCGAAAGGCCTGAACCTGGCGAAGATCGATACCGAAACGTTGCTCAAGGGTATTCAGCACCAGAGTCAGGGGCCGCAGCGGCCAACGATACTGGGCGGCAAACAGACTACGGGTCAGGAACCGCGGAGCAAGGTCTGCTGAAAGCGGCGACGCCATCACCATTATCGTGCGCAGGAAATACTCCAGCGCCACCAGCAGAATCATCAAACAGCCCAGCTTGATAAGCCACAGCGTTAGCGTCGGCGAATAGGTGACCAGCAGCAGCGCAGCAGCAAGCAAAACCAGCAGGCTGAGCATCATCCGCGCCAGCCCGACATACTCCTGCTGATAGCGCCAGTGACGCAGCGCTTTATAGCTAATCGTGCGCTCAATCACCAGCAGGCCAAAGCTTAATGCCAGCAGCACGCCGGGAATGACGCGGCTAATTGCCATATCGGCTTCGCTGGCGGGACTGCGGTCGGCAAGGCCCGCGATAGCAAACGCCATCGCCAGTAGCGACAGCACGGCGGGCATCGCCAGATTTTGCTGGAAATAGGTCCACCAGGTCTGGAGTGCTGGCGGTATCGGCAACCACTTGTTTGCCACCGTCGCGGGTTCGCCCTCCGGCGTAGGTGGTGGCGGGTTTTCAAAACGAATAGCGTTATCAACGAAAGCTAGTGCGACCAGCGCCACCGCCAGCAGCAGGCGAAACGCGGGCAACCAGATGCCCGTGCCGGCAATCATCGAGAGAAAGGCGTAGATCAACCCGACCAGCATCAGCAGGCCAGCGAGAGAGATTTTGATGATGGTAAGACGCAGAAGCAGGCGGCTACGTTGAGCGCCCTTCGGCAATAATGGTGGTAATGACACCCTGATGCTCCCAATGGGCTCGCCTGACCGGCTGCAACACATAAGGTAATAGCAGGAATGGCAAACCGACGCGAATTTTTGCGTTACGATATAACATCATGGCAATATACAAAACAGAATATAATTAGCCGTCGGAATCATTTTGGTATCAATATGTAACCGGATGTTCCGTACGGCTTTTCACGTCTGAACTCGCAGGCCCTACCCGCGCTTTCCCTTCATCACCATCACAAAACACAGCAGCGTGAACGCCATCATAATCCACGCCATCGCCCACGGTGTGCCGTCGCTAAAGAAAGACAACAGCAACGAAGAGACAATCCCGCTGCCGTACTGTAATGAGCCAATCAGCGCTGAGGCGGAGCCCACCATATTTCCGGGTACGGTATCCAACGCCGCGGCGGTAGAAGCAGCGGCAACAATGCCGTTCATCGAGAAGAAGATAAAGATGGTCAGCATCATCATCAGCATCCCACCGAGGTGCATTTTCACCGACAGCGCCAGCACAACGGTCGCCAGCGCGGCCACGCAGGACGCTATGCGCAGCAAAGTATGCAGCGGGTGACGCTGCACCAGACGGCGGTTCACCGAGCTCAGCGCCATCACGCCGACAATATTCACCGCAAACAGCCAACCGTAATGCTGCGGGTCAACGTGGTAGTAGCGGATATACACAAACGGAGAACCGGCAATAAAGGCGTACGCCGCCACGTAGAAAAAGCTCACGCACAGGGTGTAACGCATAAATTCGCGGTTTTTTAGCAGCGTACCGTAATTGCCAAAGGCGCTGCTGATTGGCGTCGTCAGCCGCTTTTCCACAGGCAGCGTTTCCGGCAGCCACCAGAGGGCAATAAACATCGCCGCCCCCATCACCACCAGCAGCCAGAACACCATTCGCCAGGAGGCAACGGTAACAATCTGACCGCCCAACAGCGGGCCGATAACCGGCGCAATGGCGCTGATAATCACCAGCGTTGAAAGCATCTGTGCGGCGCGTGTACGCGCATAAAGGTCGCGAATCATCGCGCGCGCCAGCATCGGCCCGGTACAGGCACCAAACGCCTGGAACACGCGCCAAAACACAATCTGCGGCATATCACTCGACAGCGCACAGCCCGCAGAGCCAATCACAAACAGGACCATCCCGATAAACAGCGGAATGCGACGCCCGATACGGTCGCTTATCGGCCCCCAGACCAGCTGAGCAAAGGAGAAACCAATCAAAAAACCGGTAATCGTCAACTCGACATTACCCTGAAGCTGCGCGGCCATCATTGGCATCGCAGGCAGATAAATGTCAGTAGAAAGGGAAGTAAACGCCATCAGCGCGCCAAGAATGACGATGAAAAAGACGCCGGAAGTGGCAGCACGTTTATTCGGTGCGGAATGTTCTGTTCGACTCATAATATCCTGGAAAAAGAAGAAACCGGCAGGGTGTCGCTGCCGGTGTTCGACGAGGGCTAAAGTATGGAGATACGCACCAAATAAAGCGTCAAACGCCCTCAGCGTTACGCTTAAGCGGACGGTATCTCATCAAGAAATTGCGCCAGCACCGCATTAGCGTTTGCGGCCATATCCGGGGCACATTTCGCCGCCAGCACCGCAATAAATGCGTGGAATTGCTCCGGGCTGATGCCGTTATGCTGGCTGATAGAAAAGTGGCTTTTGAGTTGGCTTTCCGCACCGGGAATAGCAGCCAGCGCGGAAATGGTTGCCAGTTCTCGCGTCTGCCAGTCCAGCACGTCGCGCTGGAAAATATCACCGAACAGATGCGCTTTCAGGTAGGTATCGATAGCAGGAGCAAAATCGAACAGTGGCCCGCTGACGGCTCTTCCCACCAGCGCAGTCTGCGTATCGCGCCCAGCAGTCAGGCTATCCCACCCCGCTGCGGCCGGGGTGGCTTCCTTCCCTGCCTCATCCACAATCCCTTGCGCCTGTCGGGTGTTCATCACCGACATAAAACAGCCAAGGCCATTCAGGCTGCGCGGGAAACCGCAGTAGGCGTAAAGCTGAACCAGCACTTCTTTGATTTCATTGACGGTCAGACCGGCATCGAGGCCTTCGTGAAGCGCGGTGGTGAGCCGGGCCATATCGCCGCAGGCGGTCAGGGCCGCAATCGGGATAATCGCCTGCTGGTGGGTATTCAGTGGGTTTTGCATCGTGGCATCTCCGAAGGGAGCCCTGAGGCTCCCGTATAAACGAGTAAATGGGAAAAGTATAGGGCGTTGGTATTAGGTTGATTAGGGCGTAAATTCAGAACTGGCCTATGAATCAATTTCATTAATACCTTCACTTTTTCATGCTGCCTTTCCTCGTGTTATGCCGCACGCAGCTCGGCGGCAAACCGTGTCTGGAACTCGCTGAGTTTGTCTTTGTTGCGTGCCGCCACCTCATAGAACGCCAGCGGTTGACGGTAGCGCATGCCCACGTAGCGGGCGCTGGCTTTCATTGGCGTCAGAACCTCTTCCATCGTGCTGTTGAGTAGCCCTTCGTGGGAGTACGTGAACTCACTCGCTCCCGCCGTGGTCACGATTTGCAGCTGTTTATCTTTAAGTGCCTCACCGCCGGGGCCAAACGCCCAGCCGTAGGTCCAGACCGCATTCAGGTACGCTTTGAGCATCGGGGTCAGGTTGAACCAGTGCGTGGGATAGAGAAATACCACCCGATCGGCGTTGGCATACGCTGCTTGTTCTGCCGCGACGTTGATGGCATCCGGGGAGTCGCCATACAACGTTTCCAGATTACGTACCGTTACGTTTTCCGCTGCTTCGGCGGTTTCCTGCAGGGCGTGAATCGCCCGGGACTGAGAGAAATAGGGATGTGAAACAATCACCAGCGTTTTCATGTATCGATAACCTTGTCGTGTTTATTGCGAATGACAAGCAGTATGCGACGAGAGATTAATAACTTTAATAGCGCCTATAGTTGATACACTTTCAACTCAAGGTTAATAATAAAAGTTATTTACCCGAGACCGGAGTTGCATATGGATCTCTCACAGCGCGTGCGCGCCATTACCTCTTTTATCGATGCCGCCGATGCGGGCAGCTTTGCCGCCGCCGCAAGACTTCAGGGAGTGAGCGCGGCCGCCATCAGTAAAAACATCGCCGGGCTGGAGCAGGCGCTCGGGGTACGGTTGATGAACCGCACCACCCGAAAGCTCAGTCTGACCGAAGAAGGCACGCTCTTTCTCCAGCAGGCGCGAATCGCCGTAGAAGCGCTGGATACCGCAGTAGATACGGTGGTTGCCGGGAAAATGGAGACGCGAGGCCACGTGCGTATCTCTACCAGCGCCGCTTTTGGCCGTGAACAGCTTTTGCCCGCCCTTCCCGGGCTTCGCCAGCGCTATCCAGGCCTTTCCGTTGAAGTTGATTTTGACGATCGGGTGACGGATATTGTCCGCGACGGTTACGACCTGGCCATCCGCGGCGGGCGTATCGTCGATTCGTCGCTGATTTCCCGTCCGGTGTGCCTGCTGAATATGGTGCTGGTGGCCTCACCGGCATACCTTGCTGAATATGGCGTTCCGACCACGCCCGAAGCGCTTAAACACCATCATCTGATTGCCCGCCGTTTTCTCGGCGGCAAAGTGTCTCCCTGGAACTTCCACGGGCCCGATGGCAGCCTGATAACCCTCGAACCGGATGCCGCCGTTGTCACGTTGTCCGCCCCGGAAGCGCAGCTTCAGGCCGCCCTGCTGGGGCTTGGTATCGCGCAGGTCGGTGTACATCACGCCCTGGCGCATCTGCAAAGCGGGCAGTTAAAAACGCTGCTTTTTGGCCAGCACGATACCGGCAGCTACGAAATGGTGATTCAGTATCCGCATCGGGCGCTGGTGGCGCCGCGGGTTAAGGCGACCGTTGAATACCTGTTGGAAACCTTTCGTCAGGACAGTAGGTTGCATTTCCCCGTTGCCAGACTGGCAGAGTTTGTAGCATAGTTCAGGGACCATGCATTCATCACACAAATAATGCATTTCATGCCGTATTTTCGGCATTTCATGCCCATTTTCAGGCCGTTAATGCCTGGAACCACCGTCGAGCGACAAAAAGACCTACAGTAGCGTTTATTTGCAGGTGTACCCTATGCCGAAGTCTCTGTTTCATCGCGAAAACCTGTTATCCGGTTTTCAGTGGTTCTTCTTTATTTTCTGCAATACCGTGGTGGTGCCGCCGACGCTAGTCTCCGCCTTCCATCTGCCGGACAGCAGCCTGCTAATGTTGACGCAGTATGCGTTTCTCAGCACCGCCGTGGCCTGCCTGCTACAGGTGTTTTTCGGCCATCGCCGCGCCATTATGGAAGGCCCAACCGGCTTGTGGTGGGGAACGATTCTGACCATCACTCTTGCGGAGGCCTCACGCGGTACTCCGCTTAATGACATCGCCAGCAGCCTGGCCGTCGGTATCGCGATTTCTGCCGTGCTGACCATCCTTATTGGCGTCAGCGGGCTTGGCAACCGTCTGGCTCGCCTGTTTACCCCAACGGTAATGGTCGCGTTTATGCTGCTGCTGGGCGCGCAGCTTACCGCCATCTTCTTTAAGGGCATGTTGGGACTGCCGTTTGGCATCGCTAAATCTGACGTCAGCCTTCAACTTGCGCCGTTCGGCGTTTCCGCCGCGGTAATGTTCTTCGTGATTGGCCTGATTGTCTTTCTGCCTCAGCGCATTTTCCGCTATGCGCTGTTGATTGGCACAGTAGTTGGCTGGCTCGTCTGGCGTCTGTGCTTTGGCGCATCAACGGTCGCCTTTGGCGAACTGCATTGGCAGCTGTTCCCCTTAGGCAGCCACGGTACGCTCTCGCCGGGGATTATCCTCACAGCGGTCATGACCGGGTTGGTCAACATCAGTAATACCTACGGTGCCATCCGTGGCACCGATGTGTTCTACCCGCAAAGTCCAGCAACCGGCGTCCATTACCGCCGGAGTTTTGTGGTCTCCGGAGTCATTACGCTCATCACCGTCCCGCTGGCGGTGATCCCGTTTTCACCTTTTGTCTCTTCTGTGGGTTTATTAACCCAGACCGGCGATAGCTCCCGAAGGTCATTTTTCTACGGTTCGCTGCTGTTTCTGCTGGTGGCGATTATCACCCCGCTCTCGCGCTTCTTCTGCGCCATCCCATTAGGGGTCAGTAGTGCAGTCATGCTGGTTTCTTATCTGCCGTTACTTTATTCCAGCCTGGTATTCAGCCAGCAGGTGAAGTTCACTTCACGCAATATTTATCGTCTGGCACTCCCGTTATTTATAGGGTTATTTTTAATGGCGCTGCCTCCCATGTATTTACAGGATGTTCCACTGACTATTCGCCCGTTGTTAAGTAATGGCTTATTGATGGGGATTTTGCTGTCCGTATTGTTAGATAATATTATTCCTTGGGACCGTTTTAAATAATTCCCATTTCGCTCCCTGTGCCGTGGGGAGCATGCCCTTCCGCTTCCCACGCTGACCGCTTTACATACCCTCATAATGTGCTATTAATAACGGTGTTGTCTGGCAAGAGAATAATACAACACCCCTTCACGCAAGCGTTTCCTGTTGCATAAGAGAGAACGGTAAGAAGCTTTTTATCCCTTCCATAAAGATGTGAATAAAGTGTTTCTTTACGTAACCAAATAATAGGCAAGTCGTAATGAAAAAACGTATTGATAGCGATAAAATAACAAAAACGTTTCTCGAATATACCTTAATCAACACCACTTCCGTCCCAACCAGTCAGAATTTACCGAGCAGTGAGAATCAATTTAAACTCGCCCAACACGTTGTCAGTCAATTTGCCCACCATGCCGGTGTCTCCATTGAGATAAAAGACAACGCTATCACTACGATTACCCTTCCCCGAATATTTCCAACGCCCCGTCAATCGTATTCTTTGGCCACCTCGATACCGCGCCGGACCACACCGGTGATACCCATGCGGTGCGCGTAAACCATTACGACGGCAAAGCCATTGTGCTGCCGGGAAGCGGCGAGGTGTTCTCCCCGGAAAACCACCCGGAGCTGCTGGACTACGTTGGCCAGGATCTCATCACCACCGACGGCACCAGCCTGTTAGGTGCCGATGATAAAGCAGCCATCGCCGCAGGAGCCGAAGCGCTGCAATATCTGATTGCTCACCCGGAAGTGCCACACGGCGATATCCGCCTGGTACTGTTGCCGGACGAAGAGATTGGCATTCGCGGGGCGAAAGCGCTGGATGTATCTGAGCTAAACGCCGACTTCGGTATTTGCCTCGACTGCTGCGGCGTGGGCGAATACGTTGTTGAAAACTGGTATGCCGGCAGCGCGCAGATCACGGTGAAAGGCACGACGGCCCACCCGATGAGCGCCAAAGGCAAACTGGTTAACGCGCTGTGCATCGCCACCGAGGTGATTACCGCCCTGCCGCCAAAAGAGCGCCCGGAGCACACCGAAGGTCGCGAAGGTTACTACTGGCCACACAAGCTAAGCGGTGATACCGCCAGTGCGACGCTGGATATTGCCATCCGTGATTTTGAAATCGAGGGCTATCAGCAACGTAAAGCCACGCTGCAAGCGATTGTCGCCGACCTCAAGCAGCGCTGGGGCGAAGAACGTGTCTCCATCACGCTGAATGATATTTACGACAACGTGAAGCCAAGCCTCGACCGGTCGCCGGAAATTCTCGAGAACGTGAAACGGGCAATGCATAACCTCGGCATTACGCCAAAACCGCTGATTATGCGCGGCGGCTACGATGGCAGCGTGATTACGCCAAAAGGCCTACCAACCATCAATATCTTTACCGGTGCCCACAATTTCCACTCCACCAAAGAGTTTTTGCCCGTTGAATCTCTGCGTCTGGCAAGCGAGATGCTGCTGGAGATGGTTGAACTGAGCATCAGTGAGGCTCGCGCGTGAAAAAATGGACCATTGAATTTGTACTCTACGCCGTCTACATGGTGTTTGGCGCAGCATGGGCCACTACCGGCTCGGTGATGCCGCAGATCATGCATGACTTTAACGTCGACGTGTCGCACGCGGCGCTGATGTCGAACGTGATTCTGTGGGCCAAAATCGTCGGCGCCGTGTGCACCGCGGTGCTGGTTGCCCGTATGGGCACCCGCAGGTCATATCTGCTGGGCTGCGTGATGATTGGGGTATCGGTATTTATTCCGTTTATTGATAACTTCACGCTACTGCTGATTATCCGCTTCCTCGGCGGCCTCGGCGGTGCGGTATGTCTGGTCTCCCTGGTGCCGACGGTGGCCCGCTTCTTTGATAACAAGATGGCCGCCACGCTTAACAGCATCAACTGTACCTCGAACATCATCGGCACCATTATTGCGCTGACCCTGGCAGGCTACCTGTCTACGCTGTTTGGCGGCTGGCGCAATCTGCTGGCAGGCTATGGCGTTATCACGCTGCTGCTGGGCGTGGTATGGATGCTGTGCTTTACCGACGAAGAGCGCAGTGAGGAAAATGCCGCGAGCCAGAGCCGTGAAAGTAAAATGGCGGTGCTGAAAGAGGCCATTTTCAGCCGTATCGTGTGGGGGATGATTGCGCAGTATGCCGGAGCGATGATCATGATGGTCTTTATGTTCACCTTCTTGCCGCTCTACTACGCCAAATACGCGCATCTACCGGCGGATTCGCACGCGCATCTTAGCGGGACGGTAAACCAGGTGGGGATCATGCTGGGCGCACTGGTGGGGCCTTACTTTAAGAACCGTGGCTATCACTATAAAAACTGGCTGTTTATCTCCAGTATTTTTATGGCGGTCACCACCTTTGCCATGCTATTTGCCACCAACGACATCGTGATTCTGGTCTGTTCGTTCCTGACCGGCGGTATCTTCGCGACCTGGTTTGCGTTTATCTTCTCGATTCCTAAAGAGGGGCTCAAAAACGCCACCACGCAGACCGTCACCTATGCCATGTCAACCTTCTGGGTCTGCACCTTCCTGCTGGCAACCATCAACAGCCAGCTTATCGGCTGGTCGGTTGACCTGACGGGCGGCTTTAGCGTGGGCTTTACCTACGTCTTCGCCCTGATGGTGGTTTCACCGATTGTGGCGCTGCTGGTCTTTCCTAAAAAAGCACGTTAATCAGAAACAACAACGGGCACGTGTTGTGCCCGCTTACCATGAAAAACGGGCCACCCGGCCCGTTAACGATTAATACACTTCAACTACCTGCTGCTTTGCGCTTTCTGCCTGTGTTCGGTAGTACTCATACCGCGCACAGAACCATATTCTCTGCTGCTCGTTCATATTGCCGGTTACCGCGCAAATATCGACAGGGCGGCCTCGCGACTGCATTTGGGCAAAACTGCGGGCCAAGAAATCAAAACTCATTAACGTTTGTTGATCCTGTTGTTGCATTGCATATCCCTCCGGTCTGATACTCGTTTTCAAGGCTATATGCTCTACTGTTTCCAGTATTCGCCTGTTATCAGTTACTTTTTGAACACTGCGTGCGCATTCCTGTTGCGCGCCGTCACACTTCAGCCATCTCTCTCTTTTTTCATCACGAGCGGATCGTGCTGAATACGCGTGCGGGTCCAGATGCGGGTACATCAATCAACATTTTTGCAATATACTGTGACAATTGTAGAACAGAGTGAGCACAGGTGAGCGATGGAAATTGATCTCGATAATCTGGTCTTTGACGGACTGGAAGAAGCACAAGAGCGTAACGCGGAGCGTCTTGATGATGCAGACAAGAAAGCGCAGGCGATTGTTGCCGACGATGATTGCGGCGATGCCTGCAAAATCTAATGAAAAACCGGCCTGATGGTCGGTTTTTTTATGTTCGTCGGGAGCCTGTCCCGGCGTCGCTGCGCTCGGCCGGGCTACAACTGACTTTAAAATGTGACAACGTCACTTATTATCAACTTCTTTCGTCAGCGCCAGCAGATTTGTAATCACCGCCATACGCTCGCGCTTTCGATGCAGTAACCACAATACCGAGGCAATCTCCTCCCCGGCTATATCCCGGTAACAGATGCCCGGCAGACTCACCGTCTGCGACAATATTGCCGGAACAACCGCCACGCCGTTACCCAGTAAAACCTGCGCCAGCACTTCGGTCAGACTTCCCGCCCTTTGCGTGCGCTCCAGAGTGAAACCACCGCGTCGCGCCACCTCCAGCGTTCCGGAGCGCTGCTCAGGCAAAATAAACGTTTGCTGACTCAGACTCTCCGGGCGAATCGCCTCATGCACGGCAGACAGCGGGTGGTTATCGCTTAACGCCAGACAGAAATAGTCATGATGCAATACCCGGTGCGCCACTTCCGCGGGTAGCGCTATCGGGCCACGGACCAGCGCCACGTCGAGCTTTCCCGCAACCAGCAGTGACGCCATGCCCTCCATCGCTATTTCACTGACGGTCACGGTGACATCGGGATAACGCTTACGATAACGAGTAAACAGCGTGCCGAGCACGCCAGACATCAGCGTCGATGAAACGTACCCAACGCGTAGATACCCCTGCTCGCCCCGCGCCACGCTCTGTACCCTCGCCTTTGCCTGCTCGGCCTGGCGGATTGTGGCTTCTGCTTCATCGCGAAGCATTTCCCCCGCCTGCGTAAGCGCTACACGTCGCTGAGTGCGCACAAACAGCGGCGTACCCAGTTCTCGTTCTAATTGGGCTATCTGCACGGAGAGCGTCGGCACAGCTATATCCAGCGTCTGCGCCGCCGCGCCAAAATGCAGGGTATTCGCGACTTCAAGAAAATAACGGAGATGCCGAAGCTCCATGACGGCTCCTGATTGTTAGGTTTTATCTAATAATAAACTCAGGATAAAGAATTGAACATGGGTGCCGGAACGCCGATGCTAAAGGCATCTTAGAGGTTGCTGGATGAATACCATGTGTAGCCGTTTTGCCATTTTTAGCGATGTTCACGCCAATCTACCGGCGCTCAACGCCGTGCTTGCTGATATTGACCGCCACGGTATTACCCGCATTTATTGCCTGGGTGACGTGGTCGATTTTGCCCCCTGGCCCAACGAAGTGATTGCGCTGCTGCGCGAGCGTCAGATACCAGTTTTGCGCGGTAATCACGACCAGCGCATTGCCGGCAACGAACCCGTAACGCCGATGGCAAAGCACAGCCCCGAGGAACGTGACGCCCGCGCCGACGCCATTGCGCTAAGCAAACGGACGATCACAGCGGAAAACCGCCGCTGGCTGCGGTCGCTTCCCGCGTCGATACTGCTGGAGCAACCGCGGCGCATTTTGCTGGTACATGCGAGCCCACGTTCGTTGTCGGAATACCTCTACGCCGATACCCCCGCGAACACGCTGCTAGCCTTCCCGCAGCTACAAACCGTTGATGCGCTGATTTGCGGGCATACCCATTTCGCCCACGTCAGAACCGTTAATACGCCAGAAGGCAGGCCGCTGGTGTTCGCCAATCCCGGCGCCGTTGGGCGCATCAAACCGGGCCAACCGCCGGCGAGTTGGCTATCTGGAGACGTTCAGGAAGGAGCGCTCTCGCTCACCATAAAAACGGTGAATTACGATGTCCAGCAGGTTGCCATCGCCATTCGACAAAGCAACGTCCCGGATTTTTATGCCGATGAACTGACCCGGCGCATCGCGCAGTGGTAAGCGCCGTTACGCACTGAACGGCGCAGTACCGCCGCAATAGTGTGAACCCCACCGCGCACAATGCGCTGTTCTAACGGGCTCAAACGGAGATTTAGCATCTCCTGCGCCCAATCCGGCAGCAGGTCTATCCCAGCTTTCATCAAAATAGCGCCCGCGGGCTGCGCCATCCTTCCCGGCAGCCGAGTGGTCATCAGCACGCGAGCCACCTCCTGCGTGCGCTCATCGCAGCGCAGTTGAGGCCGCATGTTCTGCAGGTAATCGGCTACCGCCTGCGGCGTTTTCGGTACGTTACGCGCGCCCAGACGCTCGGCGATACTCGCGGACTCAATAAAATATTGGGTCTGTCTTGCCGGGCTCACCACCACCCGGCGATAGCGCAGATGAGAGGCCATAAACGAGCTGCATTCGGCGATGTGAACCCAGGTGAGCAAATCAGGATCGCTGGCAGCGTACGGCGTGCCGTCGACGTCGATGCCGCTTATCCGCTCGTGAATAGCTTTCACTTTGGCAATCAACCGCTCAGCATCAGGTTCGGTGGCGAACGTCGTGGCGGAAATAAACTGGCTGGTGCGGCGCAGGCGGCCAAAGATATCCTCGCGAAAGGAGGAATGGTCCCACACGCCAGCCAGCGCCAGCGGATGCAGCATCTGCAAAAGTAATGCGCTGATGCCGCCGCACAGCATAGAGGTGAAGTCGCCATGCACCGGCCAGATAGCCGACTGCGGGCCAAACAGCCCCGGTTCGCCTGCTGGGTGCTCAAAATCAATTTCGTTGAGCGCCATCCCCGTCAGGCCAAGCACCTGATGTTCAATGCGCTGGCGTAGCCACTCCATGCTTCATCTCCCTGCTTATTTACGCCTTGCGCGAGTTATCAAGCCAGGTATAAACCGCCGCCAGATCCTGCTCGGCCAGCCCACCCTGTGAAGCCTGCGACCACATGTCGACTATCTCGCTCATCATCGGCATGGTGCCCTGCGGGGCGTTTGCCAGCGCCAGACGCGCATCCTTCAGCGCATGCTGAAGCTGCATTTGTGGGGTGTAGTCTTCTTTGCGGATCATCTCAAGCTTACCCTTCACGTACGGCGCAGCCAGCGGCCCGCCGTCCAGCGTTTCCCACAGTTGTCCCGGCGTGAAGCCAAACTGTTTGGCTAGCTGCATGCTTTCGGCGACCCCCTGCATCATTGAGATCAGCCAGGCATTAATGACCAGCTTCATCTTCTGGCTGTTACCTGCGTCGCCGTACCACTGCGTACCGCGAGAAATGGCATCGAAGACCTGCTGGGCTGCACCCGCACGCTGTTGGTCACCGCTGGCCATCACCAGAATCTGGGCGTTTTCCGCCGGAGCTTTAGTGCCGGAAACGGGCGCATCAAGGTAGAGCATATCGGGGCGAAGTGTTTCGAGCAGCGCGATAGCGTCGGCCGTTTCCTGAATGCCGATGGTGCCCATCTGGCAGAAAGTCGCATTCTGTGGGCAGAATGGCGCAATTGCGCGGATTGCCGCCAGCGTGGCGTCTCCGTCGGTGAGCATGGCGATAATCACCTGTGCGTCGCTCACCGCCTGCGCGGCAGTTTCACGCTGAACCAGCCCTTCTGAGACCAGGTCATCGCCGCGTCCCGGCGTGCGGTTCCAGCCGTATACCGTGAAGCCTTTTTTCAGCAGGTTGGCGGCAAATGCGTGCCCCATTGCGCCTAAACCCAGTACCGCTACCGCGGGCAGTGCGTTCATGTCTCTCTCCTCAGATGGTCGGCCTTTTTGGTAGCGTGATGATTATTCGGCAGAAAAGCAACTGGTTAATGGTTGAGGTTGTTGAACGTTGTCTCTTGTACGCAAATTTGTCGGCGGTGATTCTTTAAGGGGAGGGTTTTCTCGCATATTGTGCACGGTTGCGCTCCCTTCCGGCGCTAGCCATATAAACTGCACGGGCGCAGGGAGCGCGCAAGGGGTGCGCGGCCGCACCCCTTGGCCCGTTCACCGGTGATGGAACTTCATATTCCACCCAGTGAAAAGTGAACGGAACAGCCGCACCAAACTGGCATATGTCAGGCACTACCCCCCTTTCCGCCCCCCAGACTTCCCAATCGCCTTATGCAAATCGTTAATCCGCTTCATCGACCGCAGCGTACGCTGAGAATGGGTGGACGCCACCGACAGCACCAACATCTCCAGACACACCATCACCGTTCCGTGCAACGGTACCCGCCCATTCTCTCCGCGTGGAACGTGGATCACCACCTGCGCCATATCGCTAAAGCGCGAATCGGTAGCCTGAGTGAGCAAAATCGTCGGAATCCCCAATCGCTCAGCCTCACGCAGCGTCGTCAGCCCTTCCCGGTGCGGCGATTTTTGCCCCATCATAATCAGCACGTCGCCGCGCTGTAACGAAATAATCTGCTCGGCCAGGCTAAAACCAGTGCGGTTAAGTACGCAGGACGGCAAACCAATACGACTGAACAGTCTCGCGGTGTACTCGGTCAAAATCCCCGACGCACCAATGCCAAACAGCGCCACCTGCCGCGCATCGCCAAGCAGCGCCACCGCCTGGGCTATCGCCGCGCGGTTGCTGGTGCTGGCGAGCATTTCACAGGCACGCTGATGCCCTTCCAGCACAAAATCGATGCTTGAATTCACATCACTGGTCAACGCCCCGACCGTCGAGGCCATTTTTTCCGACGAGGTGATGGTCGGACCAAACCAGTGCTGCATGGTCTGCTTGAGGTCACGCAGGCCCGCAAAGCCTAACGCCTGAATAGCCCGAACTACGGTGGCATCGGAGGTTTGCGTCGCGGCAGCGATTTCCATTGCCGTATGATCGAGCACCGCTTCACGGTTATCGTCTATCCAGTGCGCGACGGCCAGCAGCCGCGGTGAAAGCTGGCTGGTGCGGCTGCGTAGGCGTTCACCAAACAGGTCGACCCGGCGTTTCTCTTTACGGATCAACGTCTGGCTCATTTCGATTCCTTAGGCAAAGGACGCCCGGCAATTTGCGACTGCACCTCCGCCACCAGCAGATTTAACGAAGCATAAGAGTTAGAGATCACCTCATCGCGCGGCAGCAAAATGTAATGCCCGGTGCGGCAGGCCCGCATAAAATCACACCAGCCCGGCATCACTTTTTCCATATCGTTGAGCTCATCCTGCGGCTTGCCGCCGGTATCCGAGCGCCAGGTAGCAAACAGGAAATCGGCGTCCAGCTCCGGCAATTGTTCAGCGCTTACGTCGATGCGCTGGCCGTCAGGAATGCCTTCAATCAGCGGCGGAAAGCGGAAGCCCGCATCGCGCAGCACGCGCCCCAACGAATGATAGGCGTGATGCACAGTGACCTTGCCGTTATTGGCCTGAATCACCGAGACGGTGATTTTATGGGTATCGATGGTCTGTTTGAGCTGCTCGATTTGCGTCTGATAGCGGCGGTTGAGAATAGCCAGCCGTGCCTGCGTTCCGGTCAGCTCAGCCAGTTTGCCGTAAATGCGCGGTGCACTGCCCAACAGATGGTCAATGCTGACCGTCGGCGCGATTTTCGCCAACTGCTCTATGGGTACGTTGCGGTTGGGTTCGGTAATGATCAGGTCGGGCTTAGCCGCCGCCACCGCTTCGAGATCGATATCGGCGGTGCCGATAAACTTGATATCGCTGTTGTCAAAATCAACGCCGGTCAGCATCGCGCTGGAGCGCAGGTAGTGGCTGCCATCCGGACGGGTTCGTCCGTGACTGGCAACCGGCGGCACGCCAAGCTCAATCAGTGGAATGGTAATATCGAGATCGTGCATCGAAACAATGCGTTTAGGATTATCGGGAACCTGAACCACGCGGCCCAGATCGTCGGTAAACGGGTGCGTTTGCGCGAACGCGGAAACGCTACACAGGCACAACAAAGACATCAGCCCACGAAGGGTCATCCTGAACCTCACAAGGCGTCGCGGCGACGCCACAGCAGTAAAATAAAGAAAGGGCAGCCAATCAGAGAAATGATGATCCCTGCCGGAATTTGTAGCGGTGCAAAGGCTAGACGCCCGATGGTATCGGTCAGCAGGACCAGTAACGCGCCAATCAACGCGCTGCCGGTCAGCAGCGCCACCTGGCCGCCGCGCAGCATAAAGCGCGCCATATGCGGGGCCATCAGGCCGACAAAACCCAGACTGCCGACGCAGGAAACGCTCGCCGCCGTCAGTAGCACCGGTGCGATAAATCGCAGCATCGTCAGGCGCGATAATCGCACGCCCAACCCGTTGGCAACCTGATTGCCCATCAGCGCAACGTCCGCCGCCCGAGCGGTCAGATAAAGAATCACCACGGCCGGCAGTGCCCACGCCATGGCGACTGCCAGCAGCGGCCAGGTCGCGGCGTGCAGGCTACCCGCAAGCCAGGTCATCGCCGTTTGTACATCGCGAATATCGGCGGTAGTGATAAAGAGCCCCATCGCCGCCGAGAGCGCCCACGACACGCCAATACCAATCAGAATAAAGCGCGGGCGCGAAAGGTCACGGGCCAGCACGATGACCAGCAGCGCCACCAGCACACCGCCGAGCATCCCCGCCAGCGGCCGCCAGGCAAGGCTGACGGCGGGGAATGCGAGGATCAGCGTCAGCACAACCACGCTGGTCCCCTCTTTCACGCCAATTAATCCAGGGTCAGCCAGACCATTGCGGGTTATCGACTGCATTGCCGCCCCGGCAAGTCCGAGCATCCCGCCGCAGAAGATAGCCATCAGCAGCCGCGGCAAACGAATATCACGGACGATAAACACCTGCTGCGCGCTTAACGCCTCTGGCATAAACAGCGCCCGACCGATTGCGCCGGTGGGAATCGGCAGCGAACCTCGCGTGACGCCAAAAACCAGCAGCAGCACAATAACGACCAGCAACGCGGCGGCGATTTTCAGCAACCGTAGACGCAGCAGAATGCGTAACGGGCCAAGCGCGACGGCGCGAAACCCCGCGCGGGTGACTACTCGCGTCATTTAAAGAACCTCACCGCAATCGCAATAAACACCGGCGCACCCACCATGGCGGTCATCACTCCGGTTGCCAACTCCTGTGGCACCAGCAGCCAACGAGCAAGAATATCCGCGGATAAAAGCAATAGCGCACCGGTCGGTAGCGCCAGCAGCAGCCCAGTGCGAATATCCTGCCCCGCCCAGCGGCGAATCACGTGCGGCACCACCAGGCCGATAAAACCAATCGGCCCCGCAACGGAGACCGCCGCCCCGCACAGCAGAGCGATAGCGATAACCCCGAGTACGCGCGTGCGCGCCACCGAGACACCAAGACCGCTGGCGACCCGGTCGCCCAGGGCCAGGATATTGAGTCGGGGCGCGAGGATTCCCGCCAGAAGTATGCCCAGCAACGTCGGAATAGAGGCTATCTGTAAGGTGGTCAGGCTAATACCGGAGAGATCGCCCGCAAGCCAGGTGCGCATGGCCTGTAATGTCTGTTCGTCAAGGATCAAAATGGAGGCGGTGATGGCTGACGCAAAAGCCGAAAGCGCCACGCCGCAAAGCGTGATTTTCATTGCCGTCGCACCAGCACGCCCCGCGGAAGCCAGCATCATTACCAGACCAAACAGCGCTGCCGCGCCTAAAGCGGCCGCCAGGGGTCGGCTCACACCGACGGTTATCCCGGCGGCAGAACACACCACCACGGCAAGCGTGGCTCCGGCGTTAAGGCCAAGAATATGCGGCTCGCCCAGTGGATTACGGATAACGGTTTGCAGCAGCAGACCCGCCGCCCCAAGCGCCGCGCCGGTCAGCAACGCCGCCAGAAGACGCGTCAGACGCAGGTTGACGATAATGCGGTGATCGAAGTTGCGCGGGTCGTAGTGCAGTAACGCTTCCACCACTACGCGCGGCGCAATGGTCCGCGCGCCGAGCCCCAGGTGGATAATCGCGCCTATACACAGCAGGCTGCTCACCAGCAGCAGCGCCCCCAGCGGGCGCATGCGGTGCGGCCGTTGAATGAGACTTTGCGTTACCATCAGACCTGCTCCGGGCGCGCGCAGAATGGCATGAACAGCGGTTTACCGGTTTGCGGGTTAGGCAGCATCAGTACATCGACATCAAAAACCTGTTTGATGATTTCCGCCGTACAAGGGGACGTCTCATCCACGATGCTGGCAATACGTCCCTGCTTCATGAAAATCAGCGTATCGGCGTAGTTCACCGCAAAGTTAAGGTCATGCAGCACCGTCACCACGGTGCGCCCATGCTCGCGCGTGAGTTGCTGGAGCAGTTCGAGAATTTCAACCTGATAGCGTAAATCAAGCCAGGTGGTCGGTTCATCCAGCAGAATGGTCGGCGTTTGTTGCGCCAGCGCCATGGCTATCCAGCAGCGCTGACGCTGGCCGCCGGACAGACTGTCGACCGGCAAATGGGCAAACTCCAGCGTACCGGTCAGGCGCAGCGCCGTCTCGACCGCAGCTTCATCTTCCGGCGACCATTGACGAATCAGCCCCTGCCACGGATAGCGCCCGCGCGAGACCAGTTCAAACACAGTGAGCCCTTCCGGGGTCAGCGGCGATTGTGGCAGCAGGCCTAGCTGGCGCGCCACCTGTTTGGTCGGCTGCTGATGAATATCGCGACCATCAAGGCGCACGCAGCCTCCCAACGGTTTCAGCATCCGCGCGATAGTGTTGAGTAAGGTAGATTTGCCAGAACCGTTGGCCCCCGCCAATACCGTCATTTTACCGACGGGTAGCGTCAGATTGATGTTATCAACGATGCGCTGATTGCCATATCCAGCACAAAGGGACTCCAGCACAATTCCGCGTTCCTGCGGGGTATTTTGCCGCTGTGGCATGTTTCTTTCTCTCCGGCGGCAACGACGTGGTATCGTTCTGCACTATAAATAAATCTCATTCTCTTTTGATCATGCAATGTCGTAATGTAGTAGTCAAGATCGCTACATTAACACTTCACTTCATAAGGCCTTAGTGAGATCTCGTGGTTTTAGCATCTGACGAAAATTATTAATATTATTTAAATTCAATAAATTATGAACACCACTCCTGATTCCCCACGTCTTGTAACAGCCCTTTTACTGCCGCTGATAAATTTATCACCAACTGCATTTACTACTACATTTTTGCATGTTTGAATGATTCTCAATTACACATCCTGAACACCACCTGGCGGTGTGAACGGATGATTTTCGCTATTCAGGGCAATGATTTTTATCAATTTTGACTGCCATCCTTCGGCGGTTTTTTTATGGGAAACAGAGAGATGAAACAATTACTCCCGACGTTCACGGGAACGTCCGGACGCGCACTTTTTTCACTGCTTTTTCTGGGGGCAGTTGCCTCCCCTTCGCTGATGGCGGCCGAAAACACGACAAGTGGGGATACGGCGAAAAAAGAAGAAGCCATGACGGTGATTGGCACCACCGCGCAGGCCGATGAGACCGTCACCGACGGTTATCAGCCAATCAGCAGCTCTACCGCTACGCTCACCTCTATGCCGCTGTTGGATATTCCGCAGGTGGTGAACACGGTGAGCGACAAAGTGCTGGAAGACCAGCACGCGACGTCGCTTGATGAAGCGCTGTATAACGTCGCGAACGTCGTACAAACCAACACTCTCGGCGGCACTCAGGATGCCTTTACCCGCCGTGGTTTTGGCGCGAACCGCGATGGATCTATTATGACCAACGGTCTGCGTACCGTACTGCCCCGCAGCTTTAACGCGGCCACCTCGCGCGTTGAGGTCCTCAAAGGGCCAGCCTCAACCCTCTACGGGATTCTGGACCCAGGCGGCCTGATTAACGTCGTGACCAAACGTCCGGAGCGCACCTTTTCCGGCGACATTTCGGCCACCTCCAGCAGCTTTGGCGGCGGCACCGGGCAGATCGATGTCACTGGTCCTATTGAAGGCACCCGACTGGCGTATCGCCTGATTGGCGAATATCAGAATGAAGATTACTGGCGTAACTTCGGCAAATCGCGCAGCAGCTTTATTGCCCCTTCCCTGACGTGGTTTGGCGACGATGCGACGGTGAATCTCTCCTGGTCACATCGTAACTACAATACGCCATTCGATCGCGGCACCATTTTCGATCTTGATACCGGGCATGCGGTGAACGTCTCCCGCAAGGAGCGTTTTGACGAGCCGTTCAATGTCACCGACGGTAACTCCGACCTGGCGCAGCTCAACGCGGAATACCGCCTGAACAGCCAGTGGACCGCGCGTTTCGACTATAGCTTTAGTCAGGACATGTATAGCGATAACCAGGCGCGCGTCATGGCTTACGACTCGAAAACGGGCAACCTGACCCGCCGCGTCGATGCCACTCAGGGTTCGACCCAGCGTATGCACTCCACCCGTGCCGACCTGCAGGGCAACGTGGTGATTGGTGGCTTCTATAACGAGCTGCTGACCGGCATCGCCTATGAGAACTATGACCTGCTGCGTACCGACATGATCCGCTGCAAAAACGTCAAAAATGGCTTTAATATTTATGATCCGGTTTACGGCTCGCTCAGCAAATGTACCAGCGTTTCGGCCGCCGACAGCGACCAGCGTATTCAACAGGAAACTTACGCGACCTACGTGCAGGATGCGCTCTACCTGACCGATAAATGGATTGCCGTCGCCGGGGCTCGCTACCAGTATTACACCCAGTATGCGGGCAAAGGTCGTCCATTTAATGCCAATACCGATAGCCAGGATGAGAAGCTGACGCCGAAGTTCGGTATGGTTTATAAGCTGACGCCAAACGTCTCGCTGTTTGGTAACGTGGCGCAGTCGTTTATGCCGCAGTCATCCATTGCCAGCTACATCGGCGACCTGCCGCCGGAAGAGTCCACGGCGTATGAGATGGGCGCGAAGTTTGATCTCTTCAACGGCGTAACGTCGAATATCACCTTCTTCGATATTCATAAACGCAACGTGCTGTATACCGAGACTATCGGCGACGAAACCTACGCTAAAACGGCGGGTAAAGTACGTTCTCGCGGGATTGAAGTGGATGTTGCGGGCTCGCTTACCGACAATCTGAATGTGATTGCCAGCTACGGCTACACCGATGCGAAGGTGATTGACGACCCAGACTACGCAGGCAAACCGCTACCAAACGTCCCGCGCCATACCGGTTCACTGTTCCTGACCTATGATATCAACAACGTCTACGACAGCAACACTCTGACCCTCGGCGGCGGCGGCCACGCGTTGAGTCGTCGTTCTGGCACCAACGGCGCGGATTACTACCTGCCGGGTTACGCAGTGGCTGACATCTTTGCGGCCTATAAGATGAAGCTGCAATATCCGGTCACGCTTCAGGTGAACGTCAAAAACCTGTTCGACAAGACCTACTACACCTCGTCCATCGCCAGCAACAACCTGGGCAACCAGATTGGCGACCCGCGCGAAGTGCAGTTCACGGTGAAAATGTCCTTCTAACCGCCAGCGGCCCCGTCTCCGGGGCCGCGTTTACATACTCTTTCAATCCCTTAGCACTTCCCTACAGTTCCCTTCCGCATAATAGTCGCTTTAACTTTTAGGCAACACATTCGGACTTTGGGGATTATCGTCATGAGACAAACACTGCAACTTTCACGCTGGTTGGTGGGATTATTCCTCGCTGCCTGCGTGGCGCTGCCCGCCAGCGCCAATAGCTGGCCGCTTCCACCGCCGGGGAGTCGATTGGTGGGCGAAAACCGCTTTCACGTCGTCGAGAACAACGGCGGTTCGCTGGAGTCGATCGCCAAAAAATACAACGTGGGATTTCTGGCTCTCTTACAGGCCAACCCGGGCGTTGACCCCTACGTTCCGCGCGCCGGAAGCGTATTAACCATTCCGCTGCAGACGCTGCTACCGGACGTGCCGCGCGAAGGTATCGTGCTGAACCTGGCAGAGCTGCGCCTCTACTACTACCCTCCGGGCAAAAATACGGTCACCGTCTACCCTATCGGCATCGGCCAGCTAGGCGGTACAACGGTAACGCCAACCATGGTGACCACTGTATCCGATAAGCGCGCCAACCCGACCTGGACGCCAACCGCCAATATCCGCGCACGCTATAAAGCCCAGGGGATTGAACTTCCTGCGGTGATGCCAGCTGGCCCTGATAACCCAATGGGCCATCACGCTATTCGTCTGGCCGCTTACGGTGGCGTCTACCTGCTTCACGGCACCAACGCCGATTTTGGTATCGGCATGCGCGTGAGCTCTGGCTGTATTCGTCTGCGCGATAACGACATCAAAGCACTATTCGAGCAGGTTACGCCGGGGACGAAAGTAACCATCATTAATACGCCAATTAAAACATCGGTAGAGCCAAACGGCGTGCGCCTGGTCGAAGTTCACCAGCCGCTGTCTGAGCATATTGATGACGATCCGCAAACCCTGCCTATCGTCCTGAACGCGAGCATGAAGGCGTTTAGCCAGGATGCCAATACGGACACCGCCGTGATGAATAAAGTGATGGATGTGCGTTCCGGGATGCCGGTTGATGTCACCCGTCATCACGACGTCGCTCAGCAAAATATGTAACCGAAGCCACAAAGTAAAAGGCCCTGAGCGGGATACGCTCAGGGCCTTTTTTATAGCAGTGACATAAGCATTATGAGGGTTTTAACGCTTATTTATAGATGACTGCGGTGCCGTGCAGGTTATTTGGACCGCTAACGGAAGTGATACGGAATGATTTCGCACCCATGTCATCCGCTTTCTGAGCCAATTCTTGTTCCAGAGACGCCAGGTTAGGGCCTGCGGAAGCAGAGATGCTACCGACTTTATGCTGGTCTGCCGGAGTAGATTGCACTTCAACGGCGGCAAAGCTTGCAAATGACAGGGAGCTTAGTACGGCTGCGATGGCCAGAGTTTTTACGTTTTTCATGATTATTACCTTTGCAGATGATTTTTGTAGGTCAGGCGTTATTAACTTAACGATCGATAGGTTAATCATAATGAGATCTGCGTCACACGTCAACGGATTTTTATAACGATCGTTTATTTAATAAAGATTCATATATTTTTCATATGAATATGTTCTTTTTATTTTTCGTTACGGAAGCGCTAGCCCCTTTCGTGGAATATTTTTATAATGAACGTTCATTAAACACCGACTAAGGTAGGCGGCACGATGACAACTGACACGCAAAGTTGCGCGAAAAAAGGCCGCGGTCGACCTAAAGTATTCGACCGGGAAGCGGCGCTTGATAAAGCGATGACGCTATTCTGGCAGTATGGCTATGAAGCAACATCCCTCTCCGACCTTGTCGAAGCTACGGGTGCAAAAGCGCCGACGCTATACGCCGAGTTTGTGAATAAAGAGGGGCTGTTCCGCGCCGTTCTCGATCACTACATCACGCACTTTGCTTCCAAAAACGAAGCCTGTCTGTTCTGCGATGAGCAGCCGGTTATAGAAGCGCTTCGCAACTACTTCACCGCCGTTGCGACCTGTTTCACCAGCAAGGATACCCCCGCGGGCTGCTTTATGATCAATACCTCTGCGGCGCTGGCGGCATCGTCAAAAGAAATTGCGAAAACGATTAAGTCTCGTCATGCAGTACAGGAACAGACGCTGAATCAGTTCCTTTCGCTGCGTCAATCGCGTGGGGAAATTCCGGCAGGGAACAACGTCACCGAGGTGGCACAGTTCTTAAGCTGTATTTTGCAGGGGATGTCAATTAGCGCCCGCGAGGGGGCAAGCTTTGAGACGCTGATGCAAATTACCGACACCACGCTGCGCCTCTGGCCGCAGATGATTGCCGAGCAGTAAAAAAACGCCCCTCACTCTGAAAGAATGAGGGGCGAACAGCATATTCACGGCTATTTTAGGCTTTATTCAGTACCAGCTGACCATTGCTATCCAGCGGTATCTGGCTACCAGGCTGTTTATCCATACGGATTTTGCCCTGCTGGTCGCCGATTTTGTAGGTCACATCATAACCGAGCGTTTTCTCAGACTTGTCGTACACCGTCTTACAGCGCTGCTCGTTGGTGGTGTAGGTGTCATTATTCTGCATTGCACCCTGCACCTGATTACCGGCATAGCCGCCGCCTAAAGCGCCGACCACGGTAGCGACACTTTTACCGTGCCCGCCACCAAATTGATGTCCAATGACGCCGCCCGCAACAGCCCCCAGCACAGAGCCTGCGATACGGTTTTCATCCTGTACAGGACGACGATGAGTGACCGTCACGTTACGGCACTCCTGACGCGGATTTTTGACGGTTTCCTTGATTGGTGTAGCGGAGATAACCTGCGCATACTGCGGGCCACGGTCGAAAACGTTCATACTCGCTACGGCGGCAACCCCAAGTGCGGCTGCAACGCCAATACCAATACCCGCCAACATTGATTTATTCACGGGAGATCCTCCTATGTTGCTATTGCTAACAATTGTGCAACTGATCGTTAGCAGTGCCTATCAGACAAAAGCGCAAAAGCAGGATTTAATGTGGCGTGCTGGGTGTTTCGGAGGATTCTGAGGAGGGGATTTCCCGGCGTCGGCGTGAACGCCGACGCCGGGAACAGCGCGATGATTAATGCAGCTTCAGACGCGGACGAATCACGCGGTTAATGCTGCCCACCAGCATCATCAAGCCGGTTTTCACGTACCCGTGCAGCGCAATCTGGTGCATACGGTACAGAGAGATGTAGACCATACGCGCGATGCGCCCTTCAATCATCATCGAGCCGCGCATCAGGTTGCCCATCAGACTGCCGACGGTGGAGTAGTTAGAGAGCGACACCAGAGAACCGTGGTCTTTATAGCTATAGGCTTTCAGCTCTTTGCCCTTCATCTGCGCCAGAATGTTGTTCAGCGCGCAGGTTGCCATCTGGTGGGCAGCCTGAGCACGTGGTGGCACAAAGCCGCCTTCAGGACGCGCACAGGACGCGCAGTCGCCAATCGCGTAAATATCCTGGTCGCGGGTGGTTTGCAGCGTTGGCTCCACTACCAGTTGGTTAATACGGTTGGTTTCCAGCCCGCCAATCTCTTTCATAAAGTCTGGTGCTTTAATACCGGCAGCCCAAACCATCAGATCCGCTTCAATATACTCACCGTCTTTGGTGTGAAGGCCGCCTGCGTCAGCGCTGGTGACCATCGTCTGAGTCAGTACGCGTACGCCCATTTTGGTCAGCTCACTGTGTGCCGCACCGGAGATGCGCGGCGGCAGCGCAGGCAGAATTCGCTCACCGGCTTCCACCAGCGTCACGTTCAGCGCTTCGTTGCTTAAGCCTTTGTAGCCGTAGCTATGCAGCTGTTTAACCGCGTTATGCAGCTCAGCGGACAGCTCAACGCCGGTCGCCCCACCGCCGACAATGGCGATATTGACCTTGCCGTTGGCACCCAGGTTCGCGGAATATTTCAGGAACAGGTTCAGCATTTCCTGATGGAAACGGCGCGCCTGATGCGGGTTGTCGAGGAAGATACAGTGATCTTTTACGCCCGGCGTGTTGAAGTCGTTGGAGGTACTGCCCAGCGCCATCACCAGCGTGTCGTACGCCACTTTACGCTCAGGCACCAGCAGCTCACCCTTTTCATCGCGAAGCTCAGCGATGGTAATGGTTTTTGTTTCGCGGTTGATGTCCATCACCGAACCCAGCTGGAACTGGAAGTGATGATTACGCGCGTGCGCCAGGTAGCTCAGCGCATCCACGCCTTCATCCAGAGACCCGGTGGCCACTTCGTGCAGCAGCGGTTTCCACAGGTGGCTATGGTTACGATCCACCAGCGTGATTTTTGCTTTTTTACTGCGGCCAAGCTTTCTACCCAGTTGAGTAGCCAGTTCCAGGCCGCCAGCACCACCACCCACAATTACGATTTTTTTCATTGGCGTAGTCATGTGACCCCCTTAAAATTTATTAACCAATTGTTAATTAAAAGTTATGAATATAGCCTTTAATTAACAACAAGTTACTTGTGTGAAACCATTCAGCTGCAATGAGAATAACATGAATGGTGCATTGGTCATACCAAAATTGATGTGCATCAAGTTTTATCGCACAGAAGTTGAGCGAACGGTATTTTTAATAGCGGATAAACGCGTGGCGGGGTTAAAAATTAACAAAAAAAGCCCCGACAACGCAGCGTTGCCGGGGCCTCTTCAAGCCGATTTAGCCTAGTGTTTTAAAGGCTTTGATCCGCTGCAAATGCGGGGAGATATTCTTGAACTTATGTCCCTGCTCTTCATCCCAGATAATCTCATAGTAATTATGCAGCATCTCAGCGGAACGCTGGCTATCCAGCGCATCATCATGGCGAGAGAGAATAGCCAGACAGCGGTCACGGTTCTTCTCGCGGAAGTTATTCACGCACTTGGTGGCGATATCGGCATACTCTTCCGGGCGATCAATCTTGCCGTCCATGTTCTCATTCGGGAACAGGTTCGGGTTGAACATCACCTGACGAATATCACACAGGAAGCCGATACGCTCCGCCCAAAAACCGCCGAGCCCTACGCCGCAAATCAGCGGACGTTCATCGGCGCTCAGTTGCAGCATCTTGTCCACTTCCTTGAGCAAATGCTGCATGTCATGTTTCGGGTGCAGCGTACTGTAGCTAATCAACCGCACGTCCGGGTCGATAAACTGCAGTTGCAGCACTTTTTCATGGTTACCTGGGCTATTCGAGTCAAAACCGTGTAAATAGATAATCATCGTATCCTCACCACACCATTACTCCCACACCGGGAGGGTTAATGACCAGCCTTCTCTTCCTGCCAGCGTTCGTGGAGTTGCTCCAGCTCTGCGCTAACCGTTTTCCAGCGGGCGGAGTCCATCAGTTCCTGACGGCTAAATGAACCTTTATGATACAACTTCGTAACACGCTCAGCGTTGATCGGCGACAGGTTATCTAACACGCTGACGGCCCCTTTACGATTATTGCAGACGAGGATCATATCGCAACCTGCATCCAGCGACGCCTGGCCACGTTCGGCATAGCTGCCCATAATCGCCGCGCCTTCCATCGATAAATCGTCAGAGAAGATAACGCCGTCAAAGCCCAGTTCACCACGGAGCACCGTTTTCAGCCAGTGCGGCGAACCGCTGGCCGGGCGTGGGTCTACATCATCATAGATGACGTGCGCGGGCATAATGGCGTCGAGCGCGTTTTCAGTAATCAACGTTTTGAACACCGCCATATCTTTGGCGCGGATTTCAGCCTCTGAACGCAAGTCATGCGGCGTCTCTTTATGCGAGTCAGCGGTGACCGCACCGTGCCCGGGGAAATGCTTCCCGGTGGTTTTCATTCCGGCGCTGTGCATGCCGTCAATGAAATGACGCGCCATCGCCAGCGCTTTGTGCGGATCGGCATGATAGGAGCGCTCGCCGATGGCGGTGCAGATATGGCCGACGTCCAGCACCGGCGCAAAGCTGATATCGATGTCCATGGCAATCATTTCGCTCGCCATCAGCCATCCCGCATCGCTCGCCATGCGACCGCCCGCTTCTTCACCCAGCACGGCAGCAAAAGATTGCGCCGCAGGCAGCCGGGTAAAACCTTCACGGAAACGCTGGACGCGCCCGCCTTCCTGATCGACCGCCACCACCAGATGGTTACGGGACGCGCTACGAATCTGACGTACCAGCTCGCGAAGCTGCTCGGGATCGTGATAGTTCCGGGTGAAGAGAATTAAACCGCCCACCAGCGGATGCGCCAGAATCTCACGTTCTTCGGCATCCAGCTCGTAGCCTTCAACATCCAACATTACTGGCCCCACACGGCCTCCTTTTTGTCGCTAAGCTGGCGCCATATTTCATCCGCCAGCGTAATAAATTGTTTGTCACCGCTTTGCTGCCAGCGACATTCGAACCAGCCTGCCATTAGCATCAATACCCAAGGCCGCCAGCGCTTGACCTGTCTCCAGAGGAGATCGGGAGAGATTTTCGCCCGTTCAGCATATGCTTGTGAAAGCCGGTAGCGCTGTTCATTATCGGGCGTCCAGACGGCGGCCAGTTCCAGCGCCACGTCCCCGTCTCCGGCATACTCCCAGTCGATGAGCCGCAGCCCCTCCGGGGTATGGACGATATTACCCG
The DNA here is from genome assembly GCF_902485085.1 of uncultured Kluyvera sp. NCBI lineage: Bacteria > Pseudomonadati > Pseudomonadota > Gammaproteobacteria > Enterobacterales > Enterobacteriaceae > Kluyvera > uncultured Kluyvera sp. The sequence continues at coordinate 30,464 of NZ_CABTJS010000004.1, read as the reverse complement.
CATGAACGTCCATATGCAGCGGCGCCAGTCTCAACGCCAGCGGTTCACCCTGTTTTTTCAACCGCTGTAGTTCACGTAGCCACAGCGGCGTGCGTCGCGCCGGGTCGCACTGCTGCCAGTAGTATTCAAGCAGCGGCTTAAGCGACAGCGCCCAACCAAATCGATGCTGCTGGTGCAAATCATACAGGAGAGTGGCCAGCGGACGATGCGCCGGGAGCACGCTTTTGATCTCACCGGCTAAAAATTCAACCGCCATCCAGCCAGGCGTATAAAAAATAGGCTTTGGTGCCAGCGTCGGTGGAAGCCGTCGCAGGGCATGATACTGTCGGAGGAAGTCGCTTTCAGGTGCATCCGGGTCGTGGTGCTGTCGAAGCACCAGACGTCGTTCACCGTTTTGCAGAATACAGCTACTGCCGCTCAGCCCCGCGGTTTCGGGGCTGGCGACAATGTGATAGTGCGGGAATTCGCGTGACAGAAGTGCCTCACGCGTGAGCTTATTGTTGCGCAACCGCACCCTTACCTGACCAGACAATTTCCCCGGTCTGAACCAGCATCAGCTGCATTTGCAGCACCGGCGAGTTAACGTTGCCGGTGGCGTTGGAATAAAGCACATACTGCGCGCCAACGTTGCGGGCAATCCCCATCGCTTTGCTGCGGGAGCCAAGGCTATCCTGCGGCGACAGGCCTAACTGCTGTTTCGCTACCGCCAGCTGTTGGGCTGAAACCAGGGTGAATTTACCGTTGCCCGCCAGCGCATTGCGCAGCGCGGTGGTCGCCTCACCGGCGTTCAGCGAACCGTTGGTACGGTTGTTGACGCTATCAACCAGCAGAATGCTTCCTGCATTGACACCGCCCGCCTGTAACATCTGGCCGACCAGCGGCTGCGCGGCACCGTTCCAGTCATAGTGACGTACGCGAGGCGTTGGCTGCGCTGACGTATCACCACCGTGTTCAATCGGCCCCGGCTGCTGCGGGATCGTCGGCACGCTTGGTACCGTTGGTACCGGCTGCTGCGGTTCGGTTGGCTGCTGCGGCTGCTGTGGATTGGCCGTGTCGACCGGTGCCGGTTGTTCACGCACCGCACACCCAGCGAGGAACATCGCCAGGGAAGCAATTAACGCATAGCGACCCAATTTACTCATTCCAGTTTACCCCTCAGAGATAAAGATAAAGCCGGGCTTTATGCGCCCCAAGACCGTCAGCCGTCCCGTACAGCGTGACCGATCCCATCGGAGGAACCGTGATGCTGCGCGGCGCTTCGAGCGGGTGCATTTCCAGCCCTCTGGCGTCATACCAATAAAAACGATAGTGAACGGTGACTGGCTCTCGCCTTTCGTTATACAGCTTCGAGCTGGCGGTAGCCTGGATATCTGACGAATTCAGCTCCGGTTTTTCCGCGCTGACCCCCGCCGCCAGGACGTTGGATTCCATCACCAGCGTTTGCTGTTCGCTGACCGCAATTTCCGGGTGCGAATGGCATCCGGCAAGCAGCGTCGCGCAAAGTACAAGACCCAGACAGACCGGTTTCATAGATTAGCCTTTATGCGCCAGCATTGGCCCCAGCGGGCGACCGCCCACCAGGTGCATATGGATGTGGTAAACTTCCTGCCCACCGTGACGGTTGCAGTTCATGATCAGACGATAGCCGTCTTCAGCAATCCCTTCTTGCTGCGCGATTTTCGCCGCCACGGTCACCATACGGCCCAGCGCCAGCTCATGCTCGGCGGTCACGTCGTTGGTGGTGGCAATCAGCGTATTAGGGATGATTAAAATATGGGTCGGCGCCTGCGGAGAAATATCACGGAAGGCGGTCACCAGTTCGTCCTGATAGACGATATCTGATGGGATTTCACGACGAATGATTTTGCTGAAAATCGTTTCTTCTGCCATTGGGAGTTCCTTTATTATTCTCATGTGCAGCCGGTAAAATCGTTACCGGCGAACAGGTTACATGCCGAGAGTATGAGCGAGTTTCCACTCCTCTTTCAACCGTAATGCGTTTTTTCTTATACGTTCCGACCGTTACTTGCGCACCCACTGGCCGTTAATGCCCTGGACGTATTCCCCCGACTGCGCTTTTTCAATCAGCTTCTTCCCGGCAAGCCTGGCGACCTCCTGCTGCGGCAGATTGTTGCTCTGCGCTAGCTGCTGGTAGCTTTGGCTGCGCGCCTGGTTGATTTTTTTTACCAGGGTCAGGGTTTCGCTATCCTGGGCAATGGCCGCCAGATAGCCGCCCTGCGTCTCACCGACGCGCCCCTGCTGACGCGCTTCGGGAAGCGTAAGCGCCAGTGCCTGGACGCTGAAGAGACTGAACGCCAGCACGGCGATAATCCGCATTTTTCTCATCATGGCCTCAGAATAGATCGCTACGAGATTTCAGCAGATCCTCAACGTCCTTATCGGCCTTGATGCGGATCTCGTGCTCAATTTTCACGTTCATATTGATGGTAATCGGCTCTTTCGGCGCTGCCACTTCAATGCGCGGCACGCATCCTGATAGCAGTCCCGTTGCCATCAATCCCAGTACGGCGATGGTGAATTTCATTGTTGCTCCTTACATTCCGTGCCACTGCGACACGGCACACCGGGAAGGGTTGCGTGTTGCTCAAGCCATGATTGAAGTTTGTCGCCAAAGCGCAGGCTTCGCCACAAATCAAAAACATTCTCCTGGTGCGTATAGTTCAGCTGCACCGTGCTTCGTTTATTATCCATCACCCCGGTACCGGTCACCGTCGCCTGTAAGGTCAGATGACCGAGGCTATCGAGGTTGATTCGCGTCCATGAACGCGAGATCTCCATATAGCGTAACCAGTTAATCGCCGCCCCGGCGGCAATGTTGTCGTCGGCGACGGCATCGGCGGTGTCTTTATCCAGCCTCAGCGTCATCGGGCCGGGGTTATGCAACCAGCCGTCTTTGATTATCCATTTGCTGTCGTTCAGCCACAGCGGCAGCGCACCGTCGACCGGCCCAGACATCGCGAACTGTTTCGGGTTTACCGCGCTAATCAATTCGCTGGTTGAGATATGCTGCAAGCGCAGCAGCGCCGCATCGTGCTGCGGCATACGTAGCTGCTGCATCGTCACTTTGCCACCGAGCACGTCGACGCTGACATCGCTCAACTGTAACGGGCTCTCTTCGGTCCAGGGCCAGGTTCCCTGGAGGTCAGCCGTCACGTTTCGCGCCGTCACCTGGTTGACGATTTCCGCAATGCGCAAAGAGACCGGGCGACGGGTGCCAAACTGCCAGACTCCCGCTTTCAGGCGGAATGGCAGGACAAAATCCACGCCGTTAACTTCGTTATCCGGCATCCAGGCACTGCCGTTACGCAGCACGCCGTGACCGCCCGCTTCAAAACCTTGCCCTGCCGCCGCAGAGAACGCCACCTGGGCATAAAGCGAGCCATCACGCAGCTTCATTTTCCAGTCTGGCGGGACCAGAGGCTGGAACACCGTCAGCGACTGTTTCGGCCACCAGGCCTGCCCGCGCAGACGTTCACCGTCCCAACGGCCGTTCACGCGAATCGGGCCAATCTTCTGCGCTGTCAGGTCGCCTTTAAACTGGAAGAAGGTCGGATCACGCCCATCAACGCTGAAGTTCAGCGCTGACGCGGGCAGCACGCTACCGCCGGTAAAGCGGGTCTCTTTGGCATCGAGCGCCAGCGCGCCGGTAAATTTAGGATGCTGTTCATCCCGAATCCAGTGGATCGGCTGCTGTAGCGTCAAACGCGGCTGGTCGATGGTCATCGTGCCGTACTGCAATTTATCAAAGCCGGTGGAAAGCGCGTTCAGCACAATGGCGCTGTCGCGCCATTCGCCGGTGCCGGTGACATCCCAGCGCGCCTGCATCGGCGTGAAGTGGCCGTCGCCCCAATAACGCCACTGCCAGGTGCCTTTATCCGGCAGGAAGTTATCAGCCTTACCGTCCAGGTGCAGCACAAAGTCACCGGTTTGTCGTTCATGGGCGCGAAGAATCGCCTGCAGACGACCATCAATACCCTGGGTCGAAATTTTCACCCCGGCCAACGGCCAGCGAACGTCGTCGATATTCAGTGCATCAATAACTCGACCCCGAGATCGCAATAGAGAGCCCGGCAAAAAGGCAAGCGTTGGCGACGTCAGGGAGCCGCTCAGTTGGGCTGGCAGTTTGGCATAAAAGATAAGATCGCCCTGCTTAGCTTCACCGACCAGATGCAGCGGCATATCGCTGTTATCCATGCTCAGCGTGCCCGGCCCCACGTTCAGCACCGCCACGCCCTTCCCGGCATCACCGGAGGTCAGTACGCTCAGACGGCCGGTAATCTGCGTTTTATCTATGCCCTGCTGCCAGTTATCAAGCTTAACGCCCACACGTCCGCGCAGCGGTATGCCCGCCTGGTATGGCCAATTCCAGCGGCCATCGCTGATTACAAGCTGCTGCTCCGTTATCTGCCACGGAAAATCGGCAAGCGGGTCATCTTCACCGCGCGCCATCATCACCAGTTGCCCCTGATTACCGTCCCAATTCAGCTCGGCATCGACCAGTGACGGCACCTGCGGCACCTGGAACGTGGATTCGAGATGGCCTTTGACCGGCAGACCATCCGGCACCAGCGGCATGGTAAATTCACCGAGCAGCTTCACCGGCGGTTCGCCGTCAAGCAGGCTGGCGTGAAACTCACTGACGGTCAACGCCTGTCCTTGCAGGCGCGCATGTAGCGTGACCTGATCGCCCTCATACTCCAGCTCCTGACGTTTTTCAGTAAGCGACACCTTGAGTTTACCCTGCCACTTTTCCCACGGAGAGATACTCAGCGAATCAATGGTCAGCCACGTTTTCGGCAGCATCGCTTGCCATTCAGCAAGTGTGCGCGGCGCGCCCGGTACCGCATCATTTTGCGGCAGCTTATTAAAGCAGACGGAGTTCAGATTGACCGCGGCAGCATGTAATTGCCAACGGCTAGGATGTGACAGCGTCACATCTTTCAGCGTAGCGAGCTCACAGTCACCCACCAGATAACGTAAATCAGGAATGCGCAGCGACGTGCGGGTAAAGCGTGGACTTTCATTTAGCGAAATGCGGGTGCCAGCCGGAAGCCAGATGCCCACCAGCGTAGGAACCCAGTACCCCAGCGTCATAACCAACGTTAACGGGAGGAGCACTAATAACAGGAGTAGCGCAATAACGGCTTTGTATTTACCCTTCATGGGTGCAGTAATATCCAGATTAAGCAGGCAGTCATGCCGTGAACGCGCAACGAGCGATCCAAAGGAGCATATTGTGGCATGTCAGACCTGTGAGTGAAAGCCGCTGTGATGCATTAAGAATAGCTGCTGCAAAATAAAATGTGAGGGATTTCAGTTGATTCTGATTGAGCAGGCCATTTCGCCCCCCTCGTCAAAACGCGTATACTGGTGATAGTTTCTTTACGTAACTTTAGCCTTCAAAACATTTTTATATTTTGTAAGATTTTTTGAATTATGCTAAATTAACGCTAAAATCATTGGAGAAAAGTCTTATGAAAATCGCCGTTTACAGCACCAAGCAGTACGACAAAAAGTACCTGCAAAATGTTAATGAGACATATGGCTTTGAACTTGAATTTTTTGATTTCCTGCTGACGGAAAAAACCGCGAAAACCGCTCACGGCTGTGAAGCGGTGTGTATTTTCGTCAACGACGACGGTAGCCGTCCGGTTCTGGAAGAGCTGAAGAAAATCGGCGTGAAGTACATCGCGCTGCGCTGTGCAGGCTTTAACAACGTTGATCTTGATGCGGCCAAAGAGCTGGGCCTTCGCGTCGTGCGCGTTCCGGCCTACTCGCCTGAGGCCGTTGCTGAACACGCGATCGGTATGATGATGACGCTCAACCGTCGTATTCACCGTGCTTATCAGCGTACTCGCGATGCCAACTTCTCTCTCGAAGGCCTGACCGGTTTTACCATGTTCGGCAAAACCGCTGGGGTTATCGGCACCGGTAAAATCGGCGTTGCCGCGCTGCGTATTCTGAAAGGCTTCGGGATGCGTTTGCTGGCGTTCGACCCGTACCCAAGCGCTGCGGCGCTGGAGCTCGGCGTTGAGTACGTTGACCTGCCGACGTTGTTTGCTGAGTCAGACGTTATCTCGCTGCACTGCCCGCTGACCGCGGATAACTATCATCTGCTCAACGCAAGCGCGTTTGAGAAAATGAAAGATGGCGTGATGATCGTCAACACCAGCCGCGGTGCGTTAATTGATTCGCAGTCGGCGATTGAAGCGCTGAAGACGCAGAAAATTGGCGCGTTGGGGATGGACGTCTATGAGAACGAGCGCGATCTGTTCTTTGAAGATAAGTCTAACGATGTGATTCAGGATGATGTGTTCCGTCGTCTGTCGGCCTGTCATAACGTGTTGTTTACCGGCCACCAGGCGTTCCTGACCGCGGAGGCGTTAACCAGCATTTCGGAGACAACGCTGGAGAACCTGCGTCAAATTGATGCTGGAGCGGACTGTCCTAACGCTATTGCTTGATGCGTTTTGCCTGCCTGGCTTCGGCTATGGTAAGTGGAGATTTATTTAGATATCGCTCCGTTGCGCTCTCTTCCAGCACTAGCCATATAAATTGCACTGGCGCAGAGAGCGCGCAAGGGGCGGCCAATCGCCGCCGCCCCCTGCCCCCCCCAGGCTCTGGCGGCAAAATCGCCACTTCGTGGTTCCCTCAGCTTATTCCCTCCGGCTTCGGGTCGGGCGCAAGTTTACATCCCTGTAAACTGCACCCTCAGCCCACATCCCTGTGGGCTGACCCGGCCTACGGGAAACGCTTCGGCGATTTAGACGCCACCAAAAACCGTGCGGTCTTTCAGTTAACAGCAAAAAACAACACAAATGTCACTGAAACCGATGAGTCCCCGCTGGAAATCGGCGAGCCGTAGCACGAAAGACAAGGTCAATCCGCCAGGGATGGCGGATTGAGGCGAACCGAGACAGGACAAAATTGCCGGGAGCAATTTTGAACAACGCTTGCGTTGGCCCCGAAGGGGCGAGGCCCATGGATGGGCCGAGTAATCTCGAGTTTCGCCGTGCCGCAGGCTGGAATTCGTAGGCGAGCGCAGTGCGAAGCACCGATTTCCCTGCGGGGCCGCGGGGATTGCCAAGGGGTGTGCAGCAAGCACCCCTTGGCCCGTTCACCGGTGAAAAATCCTCATATTCCGACTGACGTAAAGTGAACGGAACCCATCACCGCACTGGCATATATTCAGTACTACCCTACTAAATTTAGCCAATACAATAAGGACGGCACTCCCCTCAGGAGCATTTTCCGCAAAGCCCCACAATCCGCTCTCACTGTACAGTAACCCCTCAGTAGTATTCACCTGATCAATATTTTTATAAGAAGTCCAGAACAATGAAGAAAGTGTTTTTCCTGCTAGCTGCAGCCGCCCTGCTTTCAGGCTGCGTCTATAACAGCAAAATGTCGACCGGCGGCGATCAGCTACAGCATCACCGTTTTGTACTTGAAAGCGTGAATGGCAATACCGTCAATAGCAACGGCGCGCCGCTCGAAGTGAGCTTTGGTGAGAAGCAACCGCTATTAAATAGAATTTATCTCTCCGGCGAGATGTGCAACCGCTTTTCCGGCACCGCAAAAATCAGCAACGGCGAGCTAAAAGCCTCCGACCTGGCGATGACCCGTAAGCTCTGCAGCGACGCGCAGCTAAACCAGCTCGACGCGACGCTCAGCAACATGCTCCGGCAGGGAGCCCAGGTCGATTTAACTGAACATCAGCTGACGCTGGCAACCGCCGATCAAACGCTGACCTTCAAACTCGCCGACCTGGTGAGTTAACACTCAATAGCTACCGCAGCTTCCTACCGCCAGAGATTGCTCGCTGCAACGCTTACCGTTTGGCAGCGCGCACATCCCGATGCTGGAACCGTCCAGCTGGCGGGCAGCGGAAAGCGTTCCGCCAATCATCGCGCAGTTTGCTTCGCCTGAGCTGGACATTGCCGCTCTCATCCCTGGCGTAACGTGTGCCGCGGTGGCCTGCTGTTCAGGTTCACTGCTGCACGCGGACAACAAAAGCGCCACACACCCCACAAAAAAAGCAGCTCGCATCACTTCCCTCCGAATCGCAAAAACAGGAACAAACCTATGCATCATAGGCACCGAGCGCACGTACGTCGAGAGAGGAAGCGCGCATTTATGCACCTCAGAAACATTTTCTGTCAATTTTGTGGCGAAAAACATTCACATCATTGATGTAGACGCTCCCCAAGGACACAAAAGCAAAAATGATTCAGCGCGGGGTTTGCTAAACTTCATCTAACATCATCGACAAGAGCGATGAGTCTATTAAGTATAAATTTCCGGTCTGCGGCTATGCCCATGGACCACTTTTCTGCGCAATGTAAGGTGTCATAACCCATGATCACAACTGACGGTAATGGTGCGGTCGCCTCGGTGGCGTTCCGAACCAGTGAAGTCATCGCCATTTACCCGATCACGCCGAGTTCAACGATGGCCGAGCAGGCCGATGCCTGGGCGGGAAATGGGCTTAAAAACGTGTGGGGCGATGTTCCGCGCGTGGTCGAAATGCAGTCCGAAGCCGGTGCGATTGCCGCCGTGCACGGCGCGTTGCAGACCGGTGCGCTGTCGACCTCTTTCACTTCATCGCAGGGTCTGCTGCTGATGATCCCGACGCTTTATAAACTGGCCGGTCAGCTGACCCCGTTTGTATTGCACGTCGCGGCGCGTACCGTAGCAACCCACGCGCTCTCTATTTTTGGCGATCACTCCGACGTCATGGCTATCCGCCAGACCGGTTGCGCAATGCTGTGCGCCGGTAGCGTGCAGGAAGCGCAGGACTTTGCGCTGATTTCGCATATCGCCACGCTGAAAAGCCGCGTGCCGTTTATTCATTTCTTCGACGGTTTCCGCACCTCGCACGAAATCAACAAAATCGTGCCATTGGCGGATGACACCATTCGCGGGCTGCTGCCGCAGGATGAAATTGCCGCACATCGCGCCCGTGCGCTGAACCCAGAGCATCCGGTCATTCGCGGCACCTCCGCAAACCCGGATACCTACTTCCAGTCTCGCGAAGCCACAAACCCGTGGTACAACGCAGTATACGACCACGTTGAACAGGCAATGGCTGACTTCGCTGATGCTACCGGCCGTCACTACAAACCGTTCGAGTACTACGGCCACCCGCAGGCTGAACGCGTTATCGTCATCATGGGCTCCGCGATCGGCACCTGTGAAGAAGTGGTGGATGAACTGCTGACCCGCGGCGAGAAAGTCGGCGTGTTGAAAGTGCGTCTTTATCGCCCGTTCTCCGCGCAGCATTTATTGCAGGCGCTGCCGGAAAGCGCGCGTAGCGTCGCCGTACTTGACCGCACCAAAGAGCCGGGCGCCCTCGCCGAACCGCTGTATCTTGACGTTATGACCGCGCTGGCGGAAGCTTTTAATCAGGGTGAACGTGAAACCCTGCCGCGCGTGATTGGCGGCCGCTATGGTCTGTCATCAAAAGAGTTTGGCCCGGACTGCGTGCTGGCTATCTTTAATGAACTTTCAGAAGCGAAGCCAAAACCGCGCTTCACCGTCGGCATTTACGATGACGTCACCAACCTCTCCCTGCCGCTACCGGAAAATACGTTGCCCTCGCACGCGCGCCTGGAAGCGCTGTTCTACGGGCTTGGCAGCGACGGTAGCGTCTCGGCGACCAAGAACAACATTAAGATAATCGGTAACTCCACGCCGTGGTTCGCACAGGGTTACTTTGTCTACGACTCCAAAAAGGCCGGCGGCCTGACGGTCTCTCACCTGCGCGTCAGCGATACGCCAATTCGCTCCGCCTATCTGGTAGCGCAGGCTGATTTCGTCGGCTGCCACCAGCTGCAGTTTATTGATAAATACCAGATGGCAGAGCGCCTGAAGCCCGGCGGTATTTTCCTGCTCAATACGCCTTACAGCGCTGATGAAGTCTGGGCGCGGCTGCCGCAGGAAGTGCAGGCCGTACTGAATCAGAAAAAAGCGCGCTTCTACGTGATTAACGCGGCGAAAATCGCCCGTGAATGCGGGCTCGCCGCGCGTATTAACACCGTAATGCAGATGGCTTTCTTCCATCTGACGCAGATCCTGCCGGGCGATAGCGCGCTGATGGAGCTGCAAAACGCCATCGCCAAAAGCTACAGCAGCAAAGGTCAGGACCTGGTTGAACGTAACTGGCAGGCGCTGGCACTGGCGCGCGAGTCGCTGTTTGAAGTCCCGCTGCAGCAGGTCAACTCCACCAGCCCGAACCGTCCGCCGGTAGTGTCCGATGCCGCGCCAGATTTCGTCAAAACCGTGACCGCCGCGATGCTCGCTGGGCTTGGCGATGCGCTGCCGGTCTCCGCGTTGCCGCCGGACGGCACCTGGCCGGTGGGCACCACCCGCTGGGAGAAACGCAACATTGCCGAAGAGATCCCCATCTGGAAAGAAGATCTCTGTACCCAGTGTAACCACTGCGTCGCCGCCTGCCCGCACTCGGCGATTCGTGCCAAAGTGGTGTCTCCAGAAGAGATGGAAAACGCCCCGACCTCCCTGCACTCTCTGGACGTGAAATCCCGCGATATGCGCGGCCAGAAATACGTGCTGCAGGTCGCGCCTGAAGATTGCACCGGCTGTAATCTGTGCGTTGAAGTGTGCCCGGCAAAAGATCGTCAGGACCCAAGCATCAAGGCCATCAATATGATGTCCCGCCTGGAACACGTTGAAGAGGAGAAAGTGAACTACGACTTCTTCCTCGACCTGCCGGAAATCGACCGCAGAAAGCTGGAACGTATCGATATTCGTACCTCGCAGCTGATTACCCCGCTGTTTGAATACTCCGGCGCCTGCTCCGGCTGCGGCGAAACGCCGTATATCAAACTGCTGACCCAGCTGTACGGCGACCGCATGCTGATTGCCAACGCCACCGGTTGTTCTTCTATCTACGGCGGCAATCTGCCTTCTACGCCGTACACCACCGATGCCAACGGTCGCGGCCCGGCATGGGCCAACTCGCTGTTTGAAGATAACGCCGAATTTGGTCTGGGCTTCCGCTTAACGGTCGATCAGCATCGTCAGCGCGTAATGCGTCTGCTGGACGGTTTTGTCGAACATATTCCAGCTGAGCTGAACGAAGCGCTGCACGCCGACGCTACGCCAGAGGTACGCCGTGAACAGGTCACTGCACTGCGTAACGCGCTGAAAGGTGTTGAAGGTGCCGAAGAGCTGCTGACCGACGCCGATGCGCTGGTAGAGAAGTCTATCTGGCTGATTGGCGGCGACGGCTGGGCCTACGATATTGGCTTCGGTGGTCTCGATCATGTGATGAGCCTGACCGAGAACGTCAATATTCTGGTGCTCGATACCCAGTGTTACTCCAACACCGGCGGCCAGGCTTCAAAAGCGACGCCGCTCGGTGCGGTTACCAAGTTTGGCGAGCACGGCAAGCGCAAAGCGCGTAAAGATCTCGGCGTCAGCATGATGATGTACGGTCATGTTTATGTGGCGCAGATTTCGCTCGGTGCGCAGCTTAACCAGACGGTGAAAGCGATTCAGGAAGCGGAGTCCTATCCGGGGCCGTCCATCATCATCGCCTACAGCCCTTGTGAAGAGCACGGCTACGATCTGGCCTTAAGCCACGATCAGATGCGGCAGCTTACGGCAACCGGCTTCTGGCCGCTGTTCCGCTTCGACCCACGTCGCGGTGATGAAGGCAAAATCCCGCTGGCGCTGGACTCTCGTCCACCGTCTGACGCGCTCGCCGAAACGTTGATGAACGAACAGCGTTTCCGCCGTCTGAACAGTCAGCAGCCAGAAGTGGCCGAGCAGCTGTGGAAAGACGCGGCGGAAGATTTGCAGAAGCGCTATGACTTCCTCGCGTTAATGGCAGGGAAAGCCGAGAAGCCTACTCCGCAGGAATAACCGCTGAGATCGATAACCGCCTTCATATTGAAGGCGGTTTTTTATCCAGTACGTGGTTAATTTCACCTATACGATTATTCCAATGCGCCATCATATTGATTCATGTAAATCTGAGCCGGATAAACGAATATCAGAAACATTTAGTTTTATGCTGTCGATCACATTATCTAATCCGTCACGGGTAAATTTCCACCTTCCAAGTTTAGAAACTCACTCAACCATCATTTTATTATCGACGTTCAGTATCGTCGCAACGATATTGATTTTCCGGCCTGCACCCTTCTATTTTTCATTCTTGTCTAATATTGCTTCAGTAATCACACTATTGAAACAGCGTAATAATTGCGCAGAAGAGAAATCCATTACATCAGCTTCACGATCTGTTGATACAAGCCACCAGAGCTGACAACCCATTCAAAAACAAAGAAATAAAAAAAGCCCGAATGAGGGTTCGGGCTTGTCATTTCATATGACGAAGAAGTTAAATGACACACGGCAACATAAATACGTTGTGTGACAAAAAGGCATATAACGCAGGTAGATTACGTCAGCGAATATTATTTGTATAATTTTTATTTTATATATTTAATGACAATTCATTCATGGTATTTATCATCATTTCATTTGAATCATATACTTTAGATTTTACTCATGCTGTAACAAATGTTATTTACCATCTCAGAAAGGTCTCCTTTAGGATTGCCTTACTTCCTCTATTTGAGTGGAAGTGCGCGAATAAAAAAACTAAAGGAATAATTTCAATGAACAGAAAAGTACTGGCCCTCGTTATCCCTGCGCTGTTAGCAGCAGGCGCAGCTCATGCCGCAGAGGTTTATAATAAAGACGGCAATAAATTAGACATCTATGGCAAGGTAGATGGTCTGCGTTACTCATCTAGCAATTCCAGCAGCGATGGCGATCAGAGCTACGTTCGTTTCGGCTTTAAAGGCGAAACTCAAATTAACGATATGCTGACTGGTTACGGCCAGTGGGAATATAACGTTCAGGCGAACAACAGCGAAAGTGACACTGGCAACGCATGGACTCGTCTGGGCTTTGCAGGTCTGAAATTCGGCGATTACGGTTCATTCGATTACGGTCGTAACTACGGCGTACTGTACGACGTAGAAGGCTGGACCGATATGCTGCCAGAATTCGGCGGTGACTCCTACACCAACGCTGACAACTTTATGACTGGTCGTGCTAACGGTGTTGCTACGTACCGCAACAACGATTTCTTCGGTCTGGTTGATGGCCTTAACTTTGCGCTGCAGTATCAGGGTAAAAACGAAAATCAAGGCGGCGAAGGCGACAACGCTTACGGCACCAACAACCGTAGCGATGGCAATACCCGTAAAGACAACGGTGACGGCTTCGGTATGTCCACTTCTTACGATCTGGGTATGGGTGTAAGCGCTTCTGCTGCATACGCAACGTCCGATCGTACTAACGACCAGATCACCAACAGCAATGCTGGTGGTGATAAAGCTGATGCATGGACCGTTGGTCTGAAATATGATGCAAACAATATCTACCTGGCATCTATGTATTCTGAAACCCGCAACATGACTCCGTACGGTAATCTCAACGGCGTTGCAAATAAAACTCAGAACTATGAAGTGACTGCACAGTACCAGTTCGACTTCGGTCTGCGTCCAGCAATTTCTTATCTGCAGTCTAAAGGTAAGGATCTGGGTGTTACGACCAATACCAAAACTAGTACTTCCTATGCAGCTGGCGGCGACAAAGACCTGGTTAAATACCTGGATCTGGGCGCAACCTACTACTTCAACAAAAACATGTCCACCTACGTTGATTACAAAATCAACCTGCTGGACGGTAACGACAGCTTCTACGCTGACAACGGTATCAACACCGATAACGTGGTTGCACTGGGCCTGGTTTACCAGTTCTAATGCAACAAAAAACCCGCTGGCAACAGCGGGTTTTCTCTTTTACCACATCAGCGCAGCCTTACTGCACCGCGCTTTCTCCGTGAATCTCACCTTTAAACCCGGTTTTGGCAATCGCCGCCAGCAGCTGCTGGTTATCGAAATTCTCCGGCACCACCACTTCAGCCTGACGTGTTTTAAGCGACGCTTTCGCCTTGATAACGCCGTCGGTCGTCCGCAACGCCTGGTTAATCGAAATCACGCACAGCGGGCAGTTCATCTCACCAATATCAATGGTCACCAGCTTATCGACGGCCCAGCCTAGCGGCGTGAATAGCATCAACGCCAGGCAAACTGCTTTTTTCATTCCATCCACTCCCAAATCCAGGGCAGAACATAAGGATAGGTGATAAGCGCCAGTACCAGCGGTACCGACAGCCAGTAGAGCCACACCAGCACCCGACGGCTCACCACGTTGACGCACACCGGCTTCGATGACAGATGCAGGCGCCAGAAACCCCGCGCCATCAACCCTACCGCCACCACAATCATCGGGAACTGCAGCCAGGAAGCACCGGGGATCCCCACCAGCCCTGCCGCTGAGATACCAAACAGCAGATACAGTAACGGCCCAATGCAACAAAGCGTTGATGCACCAGCGGCGACAATCGCCGCCAGCAGCGTCAGTACACCGCCCTTAATGCTGTTCGACGCTGACATAGTCGTAGCTAAAGACAGCAGAATCGTAGAAGTTCAGCGGGTCGCCATCAACTTCCGCATACGGGTAGCCCAGGTTATTGACGTCACCTTGCTCAGCCGCTGGCGACAGCGCGAAATCACGCGCGTGGTTGAAGCCCACCCAGTTCATCTCCCAGTTGCCGAACAGATAGTCGTTTACTGCCGTTACCGCCGAGTCGCCGTTCTCTTTTTTCTCGGTCAGACGCATTTTGGTCACATCCGCTGGGTCAGCAGGCATCCAGCCAAAACCCGCCAGCCAGAACATCGCGCGGCAGTGCTGGCCACCGCTGACTTTAGCCACTCCCTGCGCATCGGCGCTGCCGAAGGCTTTTTTCGAGTAACCATCGAGTTTACGACTCGCGCCCAGGCGAATACCGAACATTTCACGCGCCGGGATCCCGACCGCGCGGCACAGCGCGACAAACACCGAGTTAATATCGGTACATTTACCGCCCAGCTTACCGGTTTTCAGAATTTCACCCACATCGCCGGTACCGCAGCCAATCACCGCATCATCACGATGCATATGCGTACTCACCCAATCGTGAATCAGACGCGCCTGCTTAAGCGGGGCTTTTTCATTGCCGATAATTTTCAGCGCAGTCTCTTTCACCAGACCATCCACCGGAATATGCGGAGTTGCCTGTAGGAATGGCTTGATTTCGTCTGGGATGACGACGCCTTCCACCGGCAGTTGCCAGTCGGCAAGACGGTTTTCTTTCAGCACTTCCCAATCACGGGTTTCAATTTCCATTTCCACTTTGATATCCAGCGGGCCACCAGAGGCAGGCCAGGTCACAAAGAGCACTTTCGCACCGTAACGGTTATTGGCATTGAGGGTAGCGCTTTGGTAATTCCCGCTAAAAGAGAGGTCAAGCAACTGCTGGAAAGCCGTGTCTTCCGGGATAGGGATCCACAAATTAACCTTGCCAGAAGAGCCCTCAGGGGCCTTAAGGCTGTAGGTCTGGGTCATAACAAAACGGCGGGATTTGCCTGAAGATGAAACGGCAGGCTTAGCAACAGCTTCGGTTTTTGCAAAAACCGGGCTCACCAGCCCAAGGGTGGAGAGTGCCGCGGCACCTTTCAGAAAGTTACGCCTTTCCATTGTGTTTCCTTCATCACCAGAAAAAGCTGGCGCTTAACCCCGCACCTGCGGAGGTTGGCCGCTATTATGCGGCTACGCATTCATCGCCACAATAATTTACGGGGCATTAAAGGCCCAAAATGCCAAGCCGATGCCGGACAACGCGCCACTCGAGACCTATAATCTGGCAACGTGACAAACATTACGGGTATAATCCCCGCTATTATTCATCAAATTCAGAAGCGAAAATGACAAAACTTACCTTACAAGAGCAGATGCTAAAAGCGGGATTAGTCTCCAGTAAAAAAGTGGCCAAGGTCCAGCGTACGGCGAAAAAATCGCGCGTTCAGGCTCGTGAGGCAAGAGAAGCGGTCGAAGAAAATAAGAAGGCGCAGCTTGAGCGCGATAAGCTGCTCAGCGAGCAGCAAAAGCAGGCCGTGTTATCGAAAGAGTATAAAGCCCAGGTGAAGCAGCTTATCGAGATGAACCGCGTCATGCCGGGTCGAGGCGATATTAGCTTTAACTTTACCGACGGCAGCATCATCAAAAAAATCACGGTCGATAAGCTGACGCAGACTCAGTTGATTAACGGGCGCCTCGCCATCGCGCGTCTGGCAACCCAGAGCAACGGTGATAGCGAATATGCGATTATCCCAGCGATCGTGGCAGAAAAAATCGCTCAGCGCGATGCCAGCAGCATTGTTCTGCACAGCGCCCTAAGCCAGGAAGTCCAGGACGAAGACGATCCGTACGCAGATTTCAAAATCCCTGACGATCTAATGTGGTAAGCATTATTTCATGTCGGCCTGATAAGCGAAGCGCCATCAGGCTATGCCCAAAAGCCCTCACGGGCTTTTTTTATTGCTCAAAAAGGGCTAGCGTGACGCGCATTGACCACTTCACCACTCGCGGGGTGAACAAAATTCAGCGCGCTGGCATGCAGCATCAGCCTTGGCGCATGCTCGGCGCCCGCCATCAGTAGACCACCGTACAGATCGCAACCCAGAATCGGATGCCCCAATTGCTGACAGTGAATCCGCAACTGATGCGTACGGCCGGTTTCCGGGGTTAATGTGACCCGCGTCAACGGCAACGGCGTTCCCCCTTCTCCCTGCTGGAAAAAACGTGCATCAACCCGATAATGAGACCGCGCCGGTTTTCCCTGGATCGGGCAAATCGTCATACGCGGGAACCGCGCCGGATCCTTAGCAATCTCCGCGTCAATAATCCCTTCATCATGTTCCAGATGACCACACAGTAAAGCGCTGTATTCCTTCGTCACGCTGCGCTGGCTAAACTGCTGGCACAGAGCTGCATTAATGGCTTTATTGCGCGCCACTACCATAAGCCCGGAGGTGCCAAAATCAAGACGGTGAACCAGCGTACAGCCAGGGAAATCATCTACCAGCCGGTAGTGTACTGAATCGAGGTTCTGCGGATTTTTCCCCGATAGACTCAGTAACCCGGCAGGCTTATTGATAAGCAGCAGATGTTCATCTTCATAGAGGATCTCTATCTCGGCGGAACACGGTGGAGCGATAAAAGTATCAACAATTGTAGACATCAGGCGGCCAGCGTAGCGAAGGTGCCGGGATAATAGCGAAATTCCCGTCTGCTGGCGAATCAGTTGTTTCGGTGATCGCCTGCTAACGGAACAGGTTAGCCGCGCGGACGGTGCTGATTATATTATCGCGAAACTGCTTTAATATTCTGGAGAACAATACCTATGCCATTTGGCCTAATACGCCATACCAAATAGCCATTATTATATACACCAATAACAACAATCATTAATCCAACCAATAAAATTATAGAGGCATATATTTACTATGCCATTGTCCTTTTTTGTTACATTCACTATTAATTAAAAGAAGATTCAAGCGAAGTTATAAATTGCATTAAAATCCATTACAGGAATAATACACAGGCTTGATCAATTTACTTCATTCATAGGTATTTAAATGAAACGTGCACTACTTGTCTCTGCATTAATGGTTTCTTGTTCTACTTTTGCAGCGTCAAATCAGCTTGATCAATGGACTGGTTTTTATGCAGGGGGCAATCTCGGTTATGGCTCAGGCCACAGTCGCGATGAAGGGAATTCAAGCTCCTGGGGCGATTCTATCGACGGTGTGGTCGGTGGTATTCAGGTTGGTCATAACTGGCAGTTCGATAATAATATCGTACTGGGCGTGGCAGCGAACCTGAACCTGTCTGATATGGGCGATGATTTCAAAAACAGTGCCCACGATCAGTACGACCCGTATGATGGCTCCGTTGATATCAAACAGAACGGTTCTGTCGATGTCCTGATGGGCTATGCTTTTGACCGCATTCTTCCATACGTAAAAGTGGGCGTGACTGTCGCAAAACAAGATTTCACGATGGGTTGCCACAAAGGCGATACCGCGGTAACGAATGGCTGTAAGAACGCAGAATTCAATACCAGCGCATCAAATATCTCTGCAGGTATGAATGTCGGTGCAGGTGTTCAATATCGCGTAACCGAGAATTTATCTGCGGGTATTGAATATACATACGTTGATTTAGGAACGTCTTCCGTTTATCTGCACGATCCTAACTTCCCAGATTATGGTTCTCGTGACTTTAATACTTCTTACAGTACCACCACGCTTAACGTAAACTATCTCTTCTGATAGCCAGCATCACGGAAACTATATTTCCCCCAGGAACGTAGGCATCCGATAACAACATAATATTTGCATTCTTAATTATTTTGAATGGCGATGCGCCACGTCTGATAAATCTCATCAGCATAATAAGGCTGTCGAAAATATTATCTGTCAGGCCCATTATTTTAATGGGCCTTCTACTTTACACCATACTCTCTGATGAGAGCCTACCCCAGCCCCCTTCCACGCCCGCCTCGCGCAGGTCGGCTCCAGAATTAGATGTCTCAACGCTGTAAAACGTGCTGACATTCACCGTCGTAATCCGTACCATACACGCCACACATTCGCTGATTCGCTTTTGACCGGTCAGCGCGAGACAGGTCTTTTATCGCAAATCAAATGGACGGGAAGACGCTGTGTTCGGCCTGAATATCCATTTAGATTTTTGAGTAACCATTAAATGCAACAAAATCAAGAAATTAGCCAAAAAGAAAAATACAATCTGAACAAGTTACAGAAGCGCCTGCGCCGTAACGTGGGTGAAGCCATCGCTGACTTCAACATGATTGAAGACGGCGACCGCATTATGGTTTGCCTGTCCGGTGGTAAAGACAGCTACACCATGCTGGAAATTTTGCGCAACCTGCAGCAGAGCGCCCCTATCAGCTTCAGCCTGGTGGCGGTAAACCTCGACCAGAAACAGCCGGGCTTCCCGGAGCACATTCTGCCAGAGTATCTGGAGAAACTGGGCGTAGAGTATAAGATTGTCGAAGAGAACACCTACGGCATCGTGAAAGAGAAAATCCCGGAAGGGAAAACCACCTGCTCGCTCTGCTCCCGTCTGCGTCGCGGTATTCTGTACCGTACCGCCACTGAACTCGGGGCGACCAAAATCGCGCTGGGCCACCACCGTGACGACATCCTGCAAACGCTGTTCCTGAATATGTTCTACGGCGGCAAAATGAAAGGTATGCCGCCGAAGCTGATGAGCGACGACGGCAAACATATCGTTATTCGTCCGCTTGCTTATTGCCGCGAAAAAGATATCGAGCGTTTCTCTGAGGCTAAAGGGTTCCCAATCATTCCATGCAACCTGTGCGGTTCGCAGCCAAACCTGCAGCGTCAGGTGATCGCGGACATGCTGCGCGACTGGGACAAACGTTATCCAGGCCGTATCGAGACCATGTTCAGCGCGATGCAGAACGTGGTGCCATCTCACCTGAGCGATATCAACCTGTTTGATTTCAAAAGTCTGACCCACGGCGGTGAAGTCATTAACGGCGGTGACCTGGCGTTTGACCGTGAAGAGATGCCGTTACAGCCGGTAGGCTGGCAGCCAGAAGAAGAAGACGGTCAGTTGGATGAGCTGCGTCTGAACGTTGTCGAAGTGAAGTAATACGATTGTCGCGTCTCAGGTCTGGGCCTGAGACGCGTTATTCCGCGCTTATTTAAGCAGACGCACTCGGCACGCCTTGCCTTTGATTTTCCCTTTCTGCAGCAGTTTCCACGCCTGATGCGCCACGCCTTCGCGAACCGCCACGTAAACGTGTGCTGGATGAACGTCGATTTTACCGATATCCGCCCCTACCAGCCCAACCTCACCGGTTAACGCGCCCAGCACGTCACCTGCACGCATTTTGGCTTTCTTGCCGCCGTCGATGCACAGCGTCATCATTTCTGGCTCCAGCGGCACAACGCGCGCTTTACCCGGCTCAGCCATCCAGTTGAGTTTAATCTGCAGCATTTCAGCAAGAATATTGGCGCGCTGGGCTTCTTCCGGTGCACAGAAGCTGATTGCCAGCCCGCTGTTACCGGCACGAGCGGTACGTCCAATGCGGTGCACGTGAACTTCCGGGTCCCACGCCAGTTCGTAGTTCACCACCATCGCCAGCGATTTTATGTCCAGACCGCGTGCCGCTACGTCGGTTGCCACCAGAATACGCGCGCTGCCATTAGCAAAACGCACTAGCGTCTGGTCGCGGTCACGCTGTTCGAGGTCGCCGTGCAGCACGATGGTGCTCTGGCCCGCAGCATTCAGCTCTTCATAGACCGCCTGGCAATCTTTTTTGGTGTTACAGAACACCACGCAAGACGCCGGCTGATGCTGACTCAACAGCTGCTGCAACAGGGCGATTTTGCCGTGACGCGGCACGTCGAAGAACTGCTGCTCAACGGCTGGCAGCGCATCGACGGAATCAATTTCGATGGTTTCCGGCGAGCGCTGAACGCGACCGCTGATCGCCGCGATGGCGTCCGGCCAGGTCGCGGAGAACAGCAGCGTCTGGCGAGACGCTGGCGCAAAGCGAATAACTTCATCGATAGCGTCACTAAATCCCATATCAAGCATACGGTCCGCTTCATCCATCACCAGCGTTTGCAGCGCATCCAGAGAAACGGTGCCTTTTTGCAGGTGATCCAGCAGACGCCCCGGCGTCGCCACAATTATATGCGGCGCGTGCTGCAGCGAGTCGCGCTGCGCACCGAAAGGCTGGCCGCCGCACAGCGTAAGCACTTTAATGTTTGGCAGGAAACGCGCCAGACGACGAATTTCCCCAGCGACCTGGTCTGCCAGCTCACGAGTTGGGCACAGCACCAGCGATTGTGTCTGATACAGACCCGCATCCACATGTTGCAGCAGGCCTAAACCAAATGCTGCCGTTTTGCCGCTACCGGTTTTTGCCTGTACCCGCACATCCTTTCCAGCAAGGATGGCTGGCAGCGCGGCCGCCTGTACCGGGGTCATAGAGAGATAGCCCAGGTCGTTAAGGTTTTCGAGCTGGGATGCGGGGAGGATATTCAGGGAGGCAAAAGCGGTCACGGTGTAGTTCTCACGAATTAGGGGCTGACGTTCAGCAGGCGCGTATCCTCGCAGATCTCGCCGCGGGATGCGACAACTAATCAACGAGTGTAGCCAGGGTAGCGGAAAAAAAGACAAAAAAAAGCCGACTATTCTAAGCCGGCGTCGTACGAATCAATTGTGCTATGCAGTAATTCAAAAAAAGGAAGTAAGACAATATGGAGCGCAACGCCCATCGCTTGACGTTGCATTCACCTGCAGGAACGATATTGCCTCGATTGGAGCGCTGGTTTATTGACCTCGCTCAAATTAAGTTGCGTTATCGTCACCTGACGGAATATAAAAGATGACTTTTTACAACCAGTTACTGCGGTGTAACCACCACGTAACACCCCCAATGAGTACGACCAGCATAATACAAAAGAGGGAGAAGCCCAGATGCGAACCACCGCCGGGAATACCACCCAGGTTGACACCAAATAGGCCGGTCAGAAAAGTGCTGGGTAAGAACACCATGGCCATCAGGGACATCGTGTAGGTGCGACGCGAAAGCGACTCTTGCATCATCTGCGCGATTTCGTCGGTCATCACGGCGGTGCGAGCGATACAACCGTCAATCTCATCCAGCCCGCGGCCAAGTCTGTCAGCAATGTCCTGCATCCGTCGGCGCTGATCGTCAGTCATCCACGAGAGCCGTTCACTGGACAAGCGCGCGTACACATCGCGCTGCGGTGCCATATAGCGTCGCATCACGATAAGCTGTTTGCGCAGCAGCGCCAGGAAGCCACGCGGCGGCACCTGCTGCTCAAGCAGATTGTCTTCAAGGTCGATAATTTTGTCATGCAGCTGTTCGATAAACTCGCTCGCGTGATCTGTCAGCGCATCGCATACGTCCACCAGCCAGGAGCCGCAATCCGTTGGACCGCTGCCCTCCTGCAGGTCACTCACCACATCATCCAGCGCCAGCACTTTTCTCTGCCGCGTAGAGACAATCATGCGTTCATCAATATAGAGACGCATTGCCACCAGTTGGTCAGGGCGTTCGTCGGTACTACCGTTAATACAGCGCAGCGTTATTAGCGTTCCCTCACCTAATCGACTGACGCGTGGCCGCAGGCTTTCGCCAGCAAGCGCATCACGTACCGTTTGGGGCAGCAGTGGCGTTGTTGCCAGCCATTCGGCGCTGTCGGGATGGGTGTAATTCATGTGCAGCCAGCACGGGTTATCTTTGCTGACGGTTTCATCATCGGTCAGGGGTCTGACTCCACCCTGACCGTCGAGTAACCACGCAAATACCGCATCAGGTACGTTCAGTTCTGATCCCTTTATGGCTTCCACTTCGCCTCCGATCACGACTATTCATCCTGATAGTCTAGCTATCTGCTTTTGTTAAGCAATAAGAGCGTGTGCCATAGCGCTGAAATTGTTCACAAAAGGTGGTAGGTAGAGGTGATTGGATTCGTGCTTCCTTGCCGTTGTAGGCCGGATAAGCGAAACGCCATCCGGCCTACAGGGAACGCTTCAGCGGTTGAAGCGTTATCAACAACGAAAACCCTGCAAACCCTAAAACGACTGCCAAAAATCCTTATCATGGCTCCCCGCCACCGCTGGCTGCAACGCCCCCACCGGAGGCGCATCAGCCGCCCGTGGCTCCCCTCCGATACGGAAGTTCTGCGTCCGCGACTGCAACTCAATAACCTGATGCTTCAGAACATCAGACGACCGCGCCAGCTCCTCAACCACCATCCCATTACTCTGGGTCACGGTTTCCAGCTCCGTCAGCGCCTGAGTGATCTGGTCAATCCCCTTTTCCTGCTCATTGGTTGAGACGGCAATCTGCTCCATCAGGCTGTTGAGCTCACCAGACCCCGCGACGATGTCCTGCATATTCTTCTCGGCTTCGGCCACAATATTCGCCCCTTGCGTCACGTTATCGCTGGTCACGCTAATCAGGGTCTTAATACTTTTTGCCGCCTCGGCGCTGCGATGTGCCAGATTGCGCACCTCACCGGCTACCACCGAGAATCCTTTACCATGATCGCCCGCTCGGGCTGCCTCTACCGCCGCGTTCAGCGCCAGAATATTCGTCTGGAACGCAATGCCATCAATCATGGCAATGATTTCAGTCATCTGACGAGCACAGTCGGTGATCGACTGCATATTGTTCGCCACTTCACCCATCAGCGCGCCACCTTTACGGGCGCACTGAGTCGCATCGCCCGCCCGCTCGCTGGCCAGCCTGGTATGCTCGGCGTTGTTTTTGGTGCTCGCCGCAATCTCTTCCATGCTGGAAGCCGTCTGCTGAAGCGTCGCCGATTGTTCTTCGGTTTTGACCGCCAGTTCCGCACTGCGGTTAGCCAACTGTTCGGATAGGGACATGGCTGAATCAGACGAAGCGCGAATCTCCGCCACCAGCGTAGAGATATTATTCGATAAGTTATTGATACCCGGAATTAAGCGCCCTGCGCAGTTATTACCGAATATAGGAATACGCACCGACAAATTCCCATCATTAACTTCGTCAATGCTGCGTTTAACCGCGTTAATCGGTGTGACGAGATATTTCGTCATATAAAGCCAGAGCAACCCTAGTGCCGCCAGCCATACAATATTGATGGCAAAATGCAAGAATATATTCTTCGATAATATTAAACAGATCACATCTGCAATAAGAAAGACCGCCAGAATAAATACCAGGATAAAAGTTCGGACGCTAATGTTTTTAAACATAATCTACTCCCCAACTCCTGCTGTGTCATTTTGTTATATCACCAGAAGTTGCATTTTCCAGACTATTTCCATGTTTTTAAGTAGTTTAATTGTTAGCAACGTTAGTTTTACTTTTTGCAGATTTTTAAACCAACCAAAGTAAAACTGACAAAACCAAAAATCACAGCAACAGTTAAGCACCCATAAAATAAGAACAATATAAAAAAGCAAGACTTAATGTTCACTGGCATTTCATTACTCGTTAGCCATGCTTAATAATACCCAATGACGAAAAAAGAGCGTCTGAGAAGTGCTTTTTCATTGTGTAAATTTAGGAATTTACTGATAGATTAATTAAATCACGTTTATGAAAAGGTATGGATTGCATGATGCTGCACGCTTCGTGGGACCCGATACTAGTCGGTATTTCATTTCTGGTGGCCTTCATTGCGTCTTTCGTTGCGCTTGATAGTGCTGCAAAAATTGCCGCTTCTAATAAAAAGGCGGCCATCTTCTGGCGTATTACCGGCGGCGCGACGCTAGGCATTGGTATTTGGTCAATGCACTTTATCGGCATGTTGGCAATGAAAATGCCGATGCCGATGAGCTATCACCTTGAGCTCACGGTTATTTCCTTATTAGCCGCGATTATTGCCTCTTCATTGGCCATTAATATTGCGGTCGCTGGCAATACGTTATCACTAAAACGCCTCTGTATTGCTACCGCCCTGCTCAGCTCCGGGGTCGTAACCATGCACTATGTCGGCATGGCGGCGCTGATGGCCCACGACGAAATCACCTGGAGCATTCCGCTGATTATCGCCTCGGTCATCATTGCTATCGTGGCGTCATGCGTAGCCCTTTGGCTGGCTTTCAGCCTGCGCCTTAACAGTAAAGGAGTACTGCTAACCCGCGTCGGCGCGGCGTTCGCCATGGGTATTGCCATCGCCGCCATGCACTACACCGGCATGAGCGCCGCCACCTTTACCGGCCATAGTCATATGATGATGAACCACGGCGCTATGGTCAGCGAAGAGGGTCTCTCTATCTGGGTATCGGTCACTACGCTGCTACTGCTGGGGCTGATGCTGATGATTTCCATGGTGGATTCGCAGGTTCGCACCACGCGCCTGACGGAAAATTTACAGCGCCTTAATCAACAGCTGGAACAACAGGCGCGCTTCGACGGGCTGACGGGGCTTGCAAACCGCAGCCAGATTGACATGCGGCTGCTGGCCTGCCTGCATCAATCACGCCTGGCCGGCAGCTCTTTCGCGCTGGTGCTGATGGATCTCGACCGTTTTAAATTAATTAACGATGCCTGGGGCCACCACGTTGGCGATAACCTGCTGGTGTCCGTCGCGAACCGCATGAGCGCCTGTATTAATCCCAAAATGACGCTCGCGCGCATTGGTGGGGATGAGTTTATCCTGCTTGCACCAGACTGTAATGAAGCGGAAATTGCCGATATTTGCACCCGCATGGTGGAGAGCATTCGTCGTCCGTTTTATCACTCCGGACAAATCCTGCAGATCTCATTAAGCGTGGGAATAAGTCTTTATCCCGGCCACGGTGAAACGCCTCAGGAACTGAAACTCTCCGCAGACACGGCGATGTATCACGTGAAGCACAGCGGTCGTAATGGCTGGGTTTTCTATCATGAATCGATGCTCGACAGCACCTGGCAAGGGGCACATTTTCTGCAGGATCTAACCCAGGCGCTGGATCGCGGTCAGTTTGAGCTGTGGTATCAGCCCAAGTATCACGTCAAAGAACAGCGTATTTACGGTTTTGAAGCCCTCCTGCGCTGGCGGCATCCGAAAAAAGGGATCCTGCTGCCCGAGGTTTTCCTGTCTACGCTACAGAATACGGGGCTCATTGTCTCGGTTGGGAACTGGATTGTGGACCAGGCCTGCCAGCAGTTGCACAAATGGAGTCTGTCAGGGCATGACGATTGGACGGTATCGTTGAATATCTCTCCGGTACAATTTGAGCAGCAGAATTTTTATGAGCGAGTCTGCGACGCGCTGGTACGCCATCACGTTTCCCCTACTCGCCTGACCATTGAGCTTGCGGAAACCACCGCGCTCCACGGCTTTGACCGCAGCGTGCAGATTTTTAACGATTTCTGTCGCATCGGGATCACCATATCTATCGACAACTTCGGCGTGGGTTATTCCAATATGCTGGCGCTGCAGGATCTCCCCGCCGGTGAGCTGAAAATCGATAAAAGCTTTATGAAGGATATGCGGGAAAACAGCAAACACGTCAGAATTGTCTCCACCATCATTAACATCGCCCATTCGATGAATATGGACGTCGTGGCCGAAGGTATAGAGACTCAGGAACAGCAGCGGATCCTCAGCGGGCTTGGCTGCGATGCCCTCCAGGGCTTCTGGTTCTCTGACCCAGTACCAGCGGAAGATATTGAGGTCATGCTAAATAATCTGCCGCTAACCGGCGCCCCGAACTCCCCCGCCACCCTGCGCCGGGATATTTCCTCCGGTAAGAAGCGTCAGGCCTGAAGTCTGGTGAGCGGTATTCCACCGCTCACCAGACTGATTCATGAATTTTGATCATTACCGTTAGAGAATACCCCCCTCTAATCAAATAAATCTCCCCGCGCTATCCTTCTTCTACTCAGAAAAAGGATAACGCCATGCAAACAGTAAAACTGAACAACGGTATTGTGATGCCTCTGCAGGGCTTCGGGGTTTATCAGATGACCGATGCCTCAGAATGCGAGCGTGCGGTGCTTGATGCCCTGGATACCGGCTACCGGTTAATTGATACTGCCGCTTCCTACCAGAATGAAACCCAGGTTGGCAATGCTCTGAAGCAGAGCGGCATCGCCCGCGACGAACTATTTATCACCACCAAGCTGTGGCTGCAGGGTACCAGCTATGATGGGGCCAAAGCCCAGTTTGAACGATCGCTGAACCGCCTGCAGTTGGACTACGTCGACCTCTATCTCATCCACCAACCTTTCGGCGACATACACGGCGCATGGCGCGCTATGGAAGAGCTGCACCAGGCGGGGAAAATTCGCGCCATTGGGGTCAGTAACTTCCACCCGGACAGGCTCGCCGACCTGATGGCTTTTAATACCGTCGTGCCCGCCGTTAACCAGGTTGAAGTTAACCCGTTTAACCAGCAGCTTCACGCCACGCCGTGGATGCAAAGTCACGGCATCCAGCCGGAAGCCTGGGCACCATTTGCCGAGGGCCGTAACGGCCTGTTTGAGCACCCGACGCTTACCGCCATCGGCAAAAAATACGGGAAAAGCGTTGGCCAGGTGGTATTGCGCTGGCTGCTGCAGCGCGGCATTGTGTCGCTCGCAAAATCCGTGCGCAAAGCGCGTATGGTCGAAAACTTTGCCATTAACGACTTTACGCTGAGCGATGACGACATGCTGCACATCGCTGCGCTGGATACCGCCACCAGCGCCTTTTTCTCCCACCGTGATCCGGCCATCGTTGAGTGGCTAGCAGCCCGCAAACTCGACGTTTAACCCCATAAGGAATCTGCAATGCAACAGAGAACGCTCGGCCAGTCTGGCCTGAAAGTATCCGCACTTGGGCTTGGCTGCATGGGGCTTAGCTACGGCTACGGCCCTGCAACAGACACCCGTCAAGCGGTAGAACTGATTCGCGCCGCCGTTGAGCGCGGGGTGACCTTTTTTGACACCGCCGAAGTCTACGGCCCTTACCTCAATGAAGAGGTGGTCGGCGAAGCACTGAAGCCGTTTCGCGACCGCGTAGTCATTGCCACCAAGTTTGGCTTTACCTTCGGTGATGACAACAAGCAGCAGATTTTAAACAGCCGCCCGGAGCATATCCGTAAAGCGGTAGAAGGTTCGCTTAAGCGCTTAAAAACCGACGTTATCGACTTACTCTATCAGCACCGCGTTGACCCGGATGTCCCGATTGAGGACGTTGCAGGCGTGGTTAAAGACCTGATTGCCGAGGGTAAGGTGAAACATTTTGGTCTTTCCGAAGCCGGGGCGCAGACCATTCGCCGCGCGCATGCGGTACAGCCCGTTACTGCACTGCAAAGCGAATACTCTATGTGGTGGCGTGAACCGGAGCGAGAAATCATCCCGCTGCTCGAAGAGCTGGGGATCGGTTTTGTGCCATTCAGCCCGCTGGGCAAAGGTTTTCTGACCGGGGCCATTACCACCGACACCGCCTTTGGTAGCGATGATTTCCGCAGCAAAGTGCCGCGCTTCCAGGCGGAAGCCCGCGAGGCTAACGCGCAACTGCTGACCGTACTGGCAGACCTGGCCGCCGAGCGCGGGATCACCCCCGCACAAATTGCGCTCGCCTGGCTGCTGGCACAAAAACCGTGGATAGCTCCCATTCCGGGTACCACCAAGCTGCACCGGCTGGAGGAAAACCTGGGGGCGGCAGAAATTGTGCTAACGGCCAGCGATCTGCAAAAAATTACCCTGGCGCTGGATGCGATTAAGATTGTGGGCGATCGTTATCCTGCATCCATTCAGGCGCGCGTCGGACGATAAAAATGACAATGGCCTGTGACTTTGACAGGCCATTTTTTCACGCGTTAACCGTCGCTGCCTTACTGCTTGAATAGATAAAATAGAGCGCAATGCCTAAACAAACCACCGCCCCCAAACGGGTATAGGTGAAGTGGATAGACGCGTTGCCCAGCCAACCAAAGTGGTCAATCAGCATGCTCATAGCCAGTTGGCCGAAAATAACCGCCACCGTGGCGATGCCGGTACCAATTCGCTGTACCGCCACGACCATAATCACGATGTACGGGACGCCGAGCATCGCCCCCATCAGCTGCCATTTTGGCACGTCCAGTAACGTTACCGTCTGCACCGGTTCGAAATAGAAAATCAGCAGCGCCGTCACTAACGCACCCACCGAGAAGGTCAGGAATGCACTTTTCAATACCCCCACCTGGCTACCAAGCCGACCGTTGATTGCCGCCTGAACGCTCAGCGTCGCACCGCCCAATACCGCCAATAGCATCATGATAACTATCATTATTTACCCTCTTGCCACCAGCAGCAGCGCCGCCATAATAAAGCCCAACGCGTACAGACGCTGTACGTTGATTTTACGGTGCGGCGTGCCAAACAGGCCGTAATGGTCAATCAGCAGACTTTTGAAAACCTGCCCCGCTAGTACGCCAATCATCGTCATCGCCACGCCAATAATCGGTGCCGCCACCGTGAGGATCACCACGTAGATAGGCCCGAGCACCCCACCCAATAACGTCCAGCCCGGCTGGGCAAAAAATGAGGGCCCAGAGCGCGGGCTGAAAAACAGCATCAGTAAAAACGTCAGTACCGCACCGACGCCGAAGATGCTGAACGTCGCCCATAAATCACCCACTTCCCCGCCGAGCGGACCCAGAATCCCGGCTTCAATTGACAGCCCCATACCGCCGGCTATCACCAGCGCAATCAGTAACAGTTGCATCACTACCCCCTTCGTTAAGGCGGATGAAGATAGTCGATTTTGATTGTGATAAAAATGGTATAAGTGAAGAAACACTTTTTCAGGATTTGCATTAATGTTCGATCTCAGCGCGGTGAATATCCGCACCCTGTTGTTCTTTATTGCGGTGTACGATGCGCAAAGTTTTTCCGTTGTCGCCCGCAAAGAAGGGGTCTCAGCATCGATGATTTCGCGCACCATGCAGCAGTTTGAAGAAGCTATCGGTCAGCAGCTGTTTTATCGCAATACGCGTTCGGTTATCCCAACAGAAGCCGCCCGGCAGCTCATTGAACATGTCCGTACCATTGCCGATGAGCTTGAGCAAGCGAAAGAAACGCTGCAAAGCCGCGCCGCCTCACCGTCTGGCATGGTGCGTATCAACGCGCCGGTCTTTTTTGGCCAGCGACACATAGCCCCCGCCCTTGTCGGGCTCGCCGAGAGCTACCCGACGTTGCAGGTTGAGCTGACGTTAACCGATGATTTTGTCGACCCGCACCGGGAGGCTACCGACGTCATTTTTCGTATTGGCGCCCTGACCGACTCGGCGTTTCACGCCCGGGTGTTTGGCAATCAGCATTACCATCTGGCCGCCTCGCCTGCCTATCTGCGCCAGCACGGCGCGCCGCAATCACCGGGTGATATCCAGCAGCATGCGTGTCTGGTTTATAAAGGTTCATCGGGCCCTAACCGCTGGCTGCTGAAGCAAGGTGAAGCACCGTGGGTTCACTACCCGCTGTTGCCGAAGCTGATTTCCAATAACGCCGACGCGCTGCTGTCTGCCGCACTCGGGGGTATGGGGCTGGTGCTGTTTCCTGACTGGCTTATCGGTGACTGCCTGAAAAATGGCACGCTGGTTAAGCTGTTAGCGGATTTTGATGCAGCGATTCATACCGAAGCGCAGCAGATTGCAGCACTCTATCCGAACGCTCGCCTCCCGCCGCTGAACGTGCGGGCGGTGATTGATTATTATGTAGAAAGATTTGGCACCCCGCCGTATTGGCAGGTGAAGTAGATAGCCCGGCGTTGCTGCACGTGGCCGGGCTACCGTGAGGAAAAACGAATTACAGCAGCGCTCTCGCCTTTTCCAGCACATTATCTACGGTGAAGCCGAACGCTTTGAACAGCAGATCCGCTGGCGCAGACTCACCGAAGGTGGTCATGCCAACGATAGCACCGTTCAGGCCCACGTATTTGAACCAGTAGTCTGCGATGCCCGCTTCGATTGCCACGCGT